>CBDUHU010000185.1:0-6825 GCA_965366725.1 uncultured Kangiellaceae bacterium | reverse complement strand
CGTTATAGAAAAGCACTTTTCCTAAAGGTGTGTTGCTGGCATCCATGATCGCTTTGTTTATTTCATTAACGCTGGTTTCTTTATCAGCAAGAAAATTAAAATCAATCAGTGAGACATTTAATGTTGGAACTCTTACTGCCATGCCATCGAGCTTTCCCAATAGTTCTGGTAGCACTAATCCGACCGCACTAGCTGCACCTGTTTTGGTCGGAATCATTGATTGAGTTGCGCTGCGTGAACGGTAACTATCGCTATGCTCAAAGTCTAACAGGTTTTGATCGTTAGTAACTGCATGAATTGTGGTCATGGAACCTTGTTGGATACCGACACTATCATTGAGAACTTTTGCTACTGGAGCCAGGCAATTGGTGGTACAGGAAGCATTAGAAATAACCTGCATGTCTGAAGTTAATAATTGATGGTTAACGCCATAAACGATAGTGGCGTCTGCATTTTTTGTGGGCGCCGAAACAATGACCTTTCTTGCGCCCGCATCAATATGTTTGCTTGCCAGCTCTTTATTGGTAAAACGCCCGGTACATTCAAAGACATAATCGACCTCAAGCGCTTTCCAGGGTAGTTTTGAAGGGGCAGCTTCACTAAAGTATCTGATAGTATCTTCGTTTACGCTAATAGTACTATCTTGTGCTGTAACTGCTTGATTAAATCGGCCATGGATTGAGTCGTATTTTAATAAATAACTTGCCGATTCAATTTTTCCCAGATCATTAATTGCAACTATTTCGATATTATCTTTAAAATCACCTTCATAAACTGCTCTGAGTATATTTCGGCCTATTCGACCAAAACCATTGATTGCTACTTTGAGTTTCATTTTTTGCTCCTTAGAAACTAGAACTAACTGATTTTTTGGATATACGGTTTAAAAACATTGAGCTAATTAGATGTTAATTATCATCAGGGTTTGAACGTTTTATTTCATCAGCTATCAGATTGGCTCTTCTGCTGATTTCTAACCAGTTTTTTTGCCTTATTAGTTCTCTTTCTGCAATCCAGGAACTACCAGCACAGATGACATTTTTTAATTTCAGATAGTGTTTGATATTTTCAAAGCCAATTCCACCGGTTGGACAAAATTCTACCCGGTTTAAAGGTCCTGCGAGACTCTTAAGTAACTCGGTTCCACCTGAAGCTTCAGCTGGAAAAAATTTTTGGAAATAAAAGCCATAGTCTAGTAGTTGCATTACTTCTGAAGGTGAAGAGGCTCCTGGCAATAATGGCGTGGAATATTTGATTGATGCCTGTAAAAGTGATTGAGTCATTCCCGGAGAGACTAGAAAGTGTGAACCAGCTTGTATCGCACTGTTGAATAGGTCTGCATTGTTAACAGTTCCGGCAGCAATACAAATACCAGAGACTTTTTTACTGACCTGTTCTATCGCTCGTAATGAATCGGGAGTACGGAGAGTAATCTCAATAATTTTAATCCCTCCTTCAATTAGTGCGTTGGCAAGTGGTACTGCGTCATTCCAATGATCAATGGTTACGACTGGAATGACTGGGGAGATTGATAAATATTCTCCCATTTTATTGGCGTTCATTTTCTTTCCCGTTAATTATGGTGCCCAGTAAAAAACCACTGGAACTTGAGACTGTTTTAAAATTGCGCTAACTGGCATCGCATAGATATCATCACCGTTCATTGCTTGCTGATAAGTGGCGAGTTTTTCTGCACCGGTAATCAGTAATTTTATTAATCGGCATTGTTTCAGAGCCTCAATAGTCACTGTCATTCTATTGGTATGCTCGCCAGTAGTATCTGTTTTTACAGCACTGATTGAATGACATAAATATGAATCATCTTCTATCGCTTCATTTAGCCCTTGAGCGTAAGGGAATAGAGAGGCAGTGTGTCCATCTGTTCCCATTCCTAGTATCGCGATGTCACAGGGAAATGCCTGTTCTGCATATTTTTGGTTAATTTGTTGTTGCGCGAATACGGGATGTTGTTCGGCTGTTTTCATGGTTAAAAAATTGGCTGTTTGTGCGTTATTCTGAAGTAAATTACGACGTACAAAAAATTCATTACTTGCTTCATTAGTTTGAGAAACCCAACGCTCATCAACTAGGGCAACTTTAATCAAAGGCCATGCCAGAGGGCTTTTTGATAACATCTGGTAGAGTGATTGTGGGCTGCTACCACCGGAAACGAAAATTGTTGCGCGACCATTTGATTGAATCGCTTTTTCGAGCTGGTATTGGGTGTTTTCAAAAACAGAATGATTAAAGGCATCTTTACTCTTATAAAATCGTTCGGTTACTTGTGTCATTTAACTTTGTTCCATTGGTTCACACCATTGACGACCATCATTTTGCAGAAGTCTATTGGCTGAGTCAGGCCCCCAGGAGCCAGCTCGATAAAGTTCAGGTTGGTATTCAGATGTTTTCCAACCATCGATAATCGGATCTATCCAGGTCCAGGCCTGCTCTATTTCTTCTCGATGAATAAATAAGCTGGGATCATTAGCAAAAACATCAAGAAGGAGGCGCTTATAGGCATCACCATAGTAGTTATTTGTATTGTCTGTAAGATTAAGATCAAGTGTTACAGGGGTTAATTCAGTTTGAGTTTTTCCGAGATTTTTACTGGTTAGTTGTAACTGTATTTTTTCATCGGGTTGTAACTGAATAATCAGACGGTTTGCCGACTCTTTTCCTGGGGCTTGCGCATAAATTGAATGAGATACTGGTTTAAATTGCACCACAATTTCAGCAATGCGCTGCTTAAGTCTTTTTCCGGTACGCAGATAAAAAGGGACTCCCGACCATCGCCAGTTGTCAACATGGGCTTTAATTGCAACAAATGTTTCGCAAAAACTTTTGCTTTTTTTTAGTTCTTCAAGATAACCGGGAACAAAGTGGTTTTGAGTTTCGCCAGTGACATATTGTCCACGTACGGTAAACTCTTTAACATCATTTTCTTCAATTGGTTTTAGTGATGTTAGTACTTTGATTTTTTCGGTGCGTATACTATCAGCATTAAGTTGACCAGGTGGCTCCATCGCAATTAGACATAAAAGTTGAAGTAGGTGATTTTGAACCATATCTCTGAGCGCACCAACATCATCATAAAATCCGGCTCTACCCTCTAAGCCAACGGTTTCATTAATTGAAATTTGAATATTATCAACTGCCTGTCGATCCCACATATTTTCAAAAAGCAGATTAGAAAATCTCAAAACCAGCAGGTTTTGAACGGTTTCTTTGCCTAGATAGTGGTCAATTCTGAATATTTGAGATTCCTTGAAATACTTGCCTACCTGAGTATTAATATGTTCAGCTGAATCTCTGTTATAGCCGATTGGTTTTTCCTGTACGACCCTTGTGTATTGATTGACTAAGTTAAATCTGGATAATTGGCTACAACAAGAAGCAAACAAAGAAGGAGCAATGGAAAAATAGAATATACGGGGAGTCTTTGCAGAAAGTTCCTGTTGTAGTAAATGCCAACCGTCACCTGGTTTTGCGATATCAAGTATCACGGGAACGATTAATGATGAGAACTGTTGCCAGGTTGTTTCGACGAATTCTTTATCAGAGACATATTTTTGTAGTGACTTGCGTAAGTTCTGCAGATAGTTTTTTGCCTGTTCCGAGGTTCGGCAGGAAACATAAATTCGGTTATTATTATTTAATTCAGCTTCCTTAAAAGCTGCATAAAGTGCCGGTAATAGTTTTCTTAGAGCGAGATCTCCTGTTCCACCAAAGATCACCAAATCGACAGCATCTGGATTCTTTTCTTTCATATTAATACTCCAGGTGTACTTTTTTCAGTGGGTGGGTAGAGGCTACTAGCACCTTTCTCTGCGGAAGAAACACTTGTACGCATCCAGGAGAACATCTCCCGCCCTGTTCCGTATTGATCAGAGAGATCACTTTTATTAACCGGAGTGCGTTGTGAAAGCTCATTATCGCTGACTTGCAGATTGAGTTTGTTTGCGCAACAATCAAGCTGAATAATGTCACCATTTTTTATCTTGCTAATCGGCCCGCCATTGATCGCTTCCGGTGTTAAGTGTATTGCTGCCGGAATTTTTCCTGAGGCACCAGACATTCTTCCGTCGGTAACAAGTGCGACCTTATATCCCTGATCTTGTAATGAACCCAAAATAGGGGTTAGCTTGTGCAATTCAGGCATGCCGTTTGATCTTGGTCCTTGAAAAATAATGACAGCAATAAAATCTCGATTTAACTGCTGATCTTCAAATGCATTGATTAATGCCTGCTGTGATTGGAAAACAACTGCTGGTGCTGATATTTTCTGATGTTTCGATGCAACCGCTGAAGACTTGATAATTGCTTTACCCAAGTTGCCAGAGAGTAATTTAAGTCCACCCGTTTTCGCAAAAGGAGATTTGGTTGAGCGCAGGACTTGATTATCAGAAGTGATTATTTCTGTAGCAACATAACGAATTTCGTTGGGAGTTTTATTCGCAAAGCTACTGCCAGAGGTATCCTTTGTTTTTGCAATAATGGTTAATTTTTTGGGAAGAGGTTGAAGGCAGTAGTTTTCAAGTCCACCTTTTCCCATTACTGTGACGACATCGTTATGAAGTAATCCGTCATTGAGTAAATGATTAATGAGATAACGCATTCCCCCGGCTTTATGAAAGTCATTAACATCTGCACTGCCATTCGGATAAATTCGGGTAAGTAATGGAACGATTTCTGATAGCTCTGCCATGTCCTGCCAGGTTAAGATAATTCCAGCTGCTTTGGCAATTGCGACTAAATGTATTGTATGGTTGGTTGAACCCCCGGTTGCCAACAGTCCAACTGTTGCATTTACAATTGACTTAACATCGACAATATCGCAAAGCCTGGTATTAATGTCTTGTCCACTAATATTTTTCAACAATTGTTTTACAGCATAGCTTGTTAGTGGTTCTCTCAGGGGACTTTGTGGATGTTCAAAGGAGCTTCCCGGTAACTGCAATCCCATTATTTCCATCAACATCTGGTTACTATTTGCGGTGCCATAGAAAGTACAGGTTCCAGGGCTATGATAAGATTCACTTTCGGCTTTCAGTAATGTTTGCTTACTCACTTTACCGCGCGCAAACTCTTGTCTGACTTGTGCTTTTTTCTGGTTTGATATGCCTGTGCTCATTGGACCGGCAGGGATAAAAATTCCCGGTAAATGCCCAAATGATAAGGCTCCAATTAACATGCCCGGAACGATTTTGTCACAAATCCCCAGGTAGATTGCACCATCAAACATATCGTGGGAGAGGGCAATTGCGGTGCTCATTGCAATATGATCCCGACTAAACAGAGATAGCTCCATCCCAGCCCTTCCCTGAGTGACACCATCACACATGGCAGGGACACCACCTGCAACCTGCGCAGTCGCACCAATACTGATAGCGGTTTGTTTAATAAGCTCAGGAAAGCTGGCGTATGGTTGATGCGCCGATAGCATGTCATTATAAGCGGTTACAATGCCAAGGTTTGAACTATCCTCAGTTGCAAGTTTCTTTTTATCGTGACTATTGCAGGTGGCAAAACCATGGGCAAGATTACCGCAAGACAGTTGGCTACGATATGGCTTATCTGAAGTTTGTTGCGTCATCAAGTGAAGATAGCTATCACGCATTTTCTGGCTTCTAATGCGGATCCTTTCGGTTATCTGATGAATTTTTTTATTGAACATAATGATATTCCCGGAGAATATTTTGCGCTGATTTATTGTTGTTCCAATCGTGTTTTCTGGTAGTAATTTATAAGGTGTAAAGTTGAAGAATCATGTTGGCAGTTACTTTCCCCTTGACTCAGTTCTGTTTGAATTTGTTTGGCCAGACCTTTTCCTAATTCAACACCCCATTGGTCAAAGGAACAGATTTGCAGTAAAACTCCCTGAACAAAAATTTTGTGCTCGTACATAGCGATCAAAGAACCGAGCGTCCAAGTATCCAGTTTTTTCAGTAATATCGTATTGGTCGGGCGGTTGCCTGTATGAACTTTATGTGGTGATAGCTGATTGATAAAATCGGTTTGTCTTCCCTTAGCTTTTAAGTCAGCACGAACGTCATCCTCATTAACTCCAGTCATTAACGCTTGTGTTTGTGCAAAAAAGTTTGCCATTAGCGGTTCGTGATGGCCATGAACTGGCGTTACACTTTCAACTGAACCAATAAAGTCAGCTGGAACAATATTTTTGCTTTGATGAAGGTATTGGTAAAAAGCATGTTGGCCATTGATCCCTAAGCCACCCCAGATTGAAGCGACTGTCGGGTATTCAACAGCCTTTCCATTCCAGGTAACCGACTTTCCATTACTCTCCATTTCTGCTTGTTGTAAATAAGAAGCGAGCATATGAAGGGTCTG
Organism: uncultured Kangiellaceae bacterium; assembly: GCA_965366725.1. Classification (GTDB taxonomy): domain Bacteria; phylum Pseudomonadota; class Gammaproteobacteria; order Enterobacterales; family Kangiellaceae; genus Aliikangiella. The sequence continues at coordinate 477 of CBDUHU010000185.1, read as the reverse complement.
ATCATAGGGAAGAATTGCGTGCGATTGACAGCCGAGAAAGGTTGTATTCCAGACCGCAACTAATGCCATCAATACCGGGGCATTATCTTCCAGTGGTGCATTCTGGAAGTGTTGATCCATTTCATGGGCACCTTCTAAAAGCTCGATAAATTTTTCAAATCCTAAATCCAGAGCAATGGGTAAGCCAATCGCTGACCAGAGGGAAAATCGCCCTCCAACCCAATCCCAGATCCGGAAAATATTATTATCACTAAAGCCAAATTCAACCGCTTTGGTCGGTTTAGCGGTCACCGCAACAAAGTGTTTTTCGATTGCCTTTTCATCGAAAGCGGCAGAAACTAACCAGCGCATCGCTGTTTTCGCATTAGTGATTGTTTCGGTTGTTGTAAAGGACTTTGAAGAAACGATAAATAATACTGATTCAGGGTTCAGAGGACGGAGGACTTCAGCAATCTGAGTTCCATCAACATTGGATAC
>CBDUHU010000184.1:0-6828 GCA_965366725.1 uncultured Kangiellaceae bacterium | reverse complement strand
TCATCTCTAGAAAAGGATATAAACAAGCAATCCCCGAAATCTTCGTGATAATCTTCTGTTTTTTGTAATTGACCATTAATCTGAGTCGTTAGTTTTAAACCGCATTCTTTAGCCGTATTCTCACCCCACTGTTCAACGATTGTCGGCAATTTAATCTCATGAACATCTTTACAATGATTGCGCGCCACTTGATATATTTCAGCTAGAGTAGGATTGTTATTTTTTGTAAAGCCACTTTCAAAAGCACCAATCATCATATTTACAAAATCCTGAACACCTGCAGCTTTAACTTTATTAAAACTAATATTCATTATTCAACCTCACTTAATAATTCTTTCTTGATAACAGGCCAACAAACAGGGCAATAGTGTTGGGTTTCATCATCAGGATGATGATGCCATCCAGCATTTTCAACACGATCAATGTCATCCTCTTCGATTTCTTTTTCAGAAAAACAATTACTAGCGTCACATTCAATTTTTATTTCTATAGTCATCAATCAGCAACCTCAAGCTGTCGTACAATTATTTCCCCATCTAAATCATTCCAGCTCTCATCATCATCACTGTAAGTGCAATTTAGAATTCCTTGGTTCTCTGCCACCTTATCGTGAAGCCTGATTAATTCTTCACGTTCAAACTCTCTTAATTCACCTAAAAGTGTTTCAATATGCCTGGTCAACTCAGATAAATCTCTACACGCACCCCGCCTAAAACCATCCATACTAAATTTCATTATTAATCTCCACTAAGCGAACTTATTTCAATGCCATGTTTGCGGCAAAGCCGCTCCGCTGACTCAATCTCACCTGCTTTGAAATACGCCAGGGCAGTCATTAATACAGATATGTGATGTCTATTTATCTGCTTACTGAGAGAGTCTTCGAAATCAACCAGATGCCATAGTTCTTCGACTGGTATTTTTATTAACTCTTCGTCGTGGTGCTTCTTGCACAACAATAAATATTTTTCTGTAAAAAGAACCAGGCTTGTTTCTGTTGAGTCGCATAATTCACATTTAGTTTTTATCATCCACATACCCTTTATCTTCAATCGTTACCCACAAAGCCGCAATTAAGCGGCTTACACTCAAAAAAGAAAGCTGGGCGTTACACGCTACCCATATACACTTCAGCATCAGTTGGAAATAATCCATCCACAATAACTGCCTTGAACTCATCTGCGATTTGCTCTTTCATTTCTTCTAGTTTTATTAATCTCAAACTCAAAGTAGGGCGGTCACCACCGGTTAGCACGGAAACTCGAAAGCTAAACTCTCTTGGCTTTAAATGCAGGTATGGAACGCATGTAAACCGAATCAATGAAGGAAGTCTTTCTTTGTGCTGCGCCTCAATTCTTTCCATTGCACTCATCGACTCACTGTAATCATCGACAGTGCTTGTTAGTGAACGTGCTGATTCGATTGTTAAATTTCGAATTGCATTTGATGCAGCAGTCGGTGTCATGCCTTCGCCACTTGCATCAATGATCTCAATGTTGTCTGCCCAATCTTCTATAAAGTCACCAGCCCCCTTTTGATTTTGCTTACCTTCAGCTTCCAACATCGCTTTAAAAGTAGCTGTCTTTTCTAGTGAAAGCCCGGCTTTATGAGATTTATGTAGCGGCTTCTCTACTGTTCCTAAATCAAAGATAATTTCCGCATTCATTCCGCTGGCATCAACAAAGCAAGCAGCACCAGGCTGTGCAAAATCTTTGCTGTATTGAATAAAGTCATTAATGCTGTTTGTTGCGAATTGCATTCGATAACGAGAGAGAAACTCTTGCTTGCCTTCGATGTCTACTAGCTCGTAACCTCGCGGTACAAACGCTGTAGGTATATGTGTTTTAACTTTACCCAAGTGCTCTAACGTCTCGGGTATATGAGCTGTCTCTTGTATTTGCTGAACTGCTGATTTATCCATTTTTTGAATCCTCAATTTTTCTGACTGATTGGTTTGTTAAAAATTAATCGACTTGCCGTAAGGCAAATTGACCATCGTTATCTTCTTTCGGCGGAGCGATAGTAATCTGACCACCGCGACCTACAAAATACGGAGTGACTGTGGTGTCATCCTCAGTTTTTTTACCTCGTTCTGTCGGTAAAGATGTTGCAATTTTACTCTCAACATTAATTTGAGAGTTATCCCCAACTTTACTGATCGTAAAAGTACACGTCATCTTTCCTTTCTTTCTCGCATCGCTATTTGAAACTACAGCTAGGGCGATTGCACTGAGCATAGTTCCCATTTTCGGTTCGAATCGGCCTGCACCGGCTTCGCTTAAAAAATGGCTAGTATCTGTTTTCATAACTTTCTCTCTCCGTTGGTTTTAATTAGTGCCGGGTCTCTTCATCGGCCAACAGCGTTATCATTCCAGCAAACCGGTTTTAGCGTTGTCCCGGCAAGGCGCGTTTCCAGAAATGCTTTAGTGATAACAGGCTCTCTTGGGGTAATCAGTCGCCTGGCTTCACTCTCGTTGCTAAAAGTTTATTGATGATTAAAATCGTCATATTTGCTGACGTTATAAATTGACACTGAACAACGTCAGGGTGCAGCCCGTGTTTATCAAATTCGTCAGGAACCATAGGTAAGATATTTGGGTTCCACTTTTCATGTTTAATCATTAGCTGCGACCTTTTTAATTTCGCTGGTAACACCTAGTTTGAAGTGTTGTAGTTTGCTAACGAACTTTTTTTGAGTTGACCATCCAAAATAGTGCACATGAATAATCTCGTCTTGTTCATTTCTAATAATCTGTTTCATCATGATTCAACCCTCACTAATTCAAACCCGTTACCCGACCGTTTCAACTTGCCATCATCAATCAGCGAATCAAAAATCAGCTTCACAGCAGGGTGACGAACTCCTGTTTCTCGAATAATTTTTCGCATTACTGGCTTGTCGCCATAATCACCTGCCGCAATTTCTTGTTTGAGTGTTTCGTTTATCTCAGCTGCGTTGCGTTTCACTGTTGCAACAGCTGTTACGTGTTGCTTTTTGGGACTTGTAACGGTTTCTGTTTCACTAGAACTCGTCATTGTTAACTGCATCAAACACATAATCCCGCATACATCTATGATGATTGCAGCTAATAAATATGTGGTTAATCGAATCCTGGAAACAGACAGGTTTAATAGTTCTGCTGCTTTATTGAATATGGAATGAAGCCCGGACTCTGGAATTACTGTTACACTATTTAATCGTTGCAATGCCGCATCGCGTTTCATGCGCAATTCGGAAAGCGTTGCATTTTGTTTGGTCGTTGCAGTTCCGAAATTCTCTTTCTTTGAAAATGTTGACTGAGCGCGTAGAATCGATTCAATTTGGCTCTCTAAGCCGTTCAAATCTTTCTGAGCAGATTGGTATGCATTGGAACTCATTCGCGCAGTGCTAATGCTGTTTGCTGCACCTGTTTCAAAAAATGCTACAGTTGCAACGATTGAAATTAGCAAAAGCACAGACGCGATTAAGCCAAGGCCTGCAGACCAATACTTTGAATTCTTTAATTGTTGTTGGGCTAAAGGAAAGAAGGTGTATTTGCATATTTCCACTGCTAAAAAAATGGAAACAATTAACCACTTATCAAACTCGGTCTCTTGCTCATGCCAACCCAATTTGATTGAACAGATAATCGAGCTTCCGCAGAACAACACAGCAGCTATGAAGAGGGCGGTCCTAGTCATTGTAATAAGCTGCCATGTTTGTTTTTGCATCAAGCGCGGTAATCTTGCATTGCGCTCTGCTAGCTGCTGATAGAATTAAACCTTTCGAGCACGCGCTGCGAGCTGCGACATCAAGCGGGTATTTCTCCATTGCTACTTTATGAGCATCACGAATCGCATTGATTAAGTCTGCTGATATACCCCTGTATGTCGTCATATCCTTATCCTCTTGCTATTGCATTAAAAGCGGCATTAACCAGGTCATAACCAGAAACCGGCTTGTATTCTTTTTTGACTGCATCACTCTGTCTTACTCGCAATGACAAATAGTTCTGCAAACTTGATCTGTTAAACCCAAATTCTGCAGCTAAATCTTTGGCTTGCTCACCAGCCAGATAGCGCCTATTAATTTCTGAACCATGCTTAGCCCAAATCATTGCGGGTGTGACGTTACTCATTAGAATCACTCTCAGCCGGTACATGACCGTAAACATCAGGGCGGAGTTGGTAACGTGTTACAGCGCCTTTGGTCGCGGCTTCTATTGCTAGAACATGAGTCACTGAAACGCTGTTATCTCTATTAAGCCAATTCCAAACATGGCCTTGAGTTGATCCTATTACCTTTGCCAAAGCTGTTTGAGAACCAACTATAGAGATCGCCCGTCTGAGTGCTTTTGTTTCCGCGGTTTCATTTCTATTTGTCATTTTATAGTCATCGCTCTTGAGTGCTTCCGGTATCATCTTTGGGAATTAATATACCACAAATGGGGTATAATGCAACTACAGATGTGGTTGTTTGTCGCGGAGAGATTGAATGTAATTTGTTGGTCTGATGAGATTGCGGTATAGTGTGGTCACATGTAGAGGAAAAAACACAAAGGCAACAATGGAATTAAAAGACATTGTGGTTGAAGCGAGAAAGCGTCTCGGCATTAAATCGCAAAAGCAATTAGCAGTCATGGTAGGGGTTAGCCCACAAGCTATTGCCGGCGTTGAGTCTGGTAGAGCGAAAAATCCTCGTTTCTTGCCTGAGTTAGCAGTTGCACTACAAATGAACATTGATGAAATTAGAGGGATAGATGCAAACGGTGAAGAGTTTTCTGATTTAGACTCTCTCATGAAAGTGATACAGCATTCACCCACAAATTTGTCAGAACTAGTGGTTGCCGCGCGCGAGGTTAAGAAAGCCGAAGACGAATTAAAGAAACCTATTTCGCCAAAGCTTTTCGCTCAACTGCTTATTTTAAAGTCGATAGCAAAGGATTCACCTGTTGAAGCTTTCATTGAAATTCTTAGCCCTGACTCGCTAAAGTAGTTGCTAGGTGTAACAGTTTAGGAACTTTTCACCATGACGCATCATTTTTATGTCCCACGCCGCCAGCAATGTGGACTTTACCACTCCATCACTCCTCTTTCTGATGTCTAAATACTCTTTGCAGAGTTCTCGTCTTTCCAGCATGCAAGCTGTGGTGCTAACGGGCTGTTTAGCCATGACGCATTCCTTTCCCTATCAGTAGCCTACCGTTTAAGTTTGCGCGCACTGTGATACTCTGAACTTCGTAGTTTCCATGCCTCAGTTTAGACTCGTAACTACAAGTAATTAACAAATAATCACCCATGCTTTTTACTTTCGTTTCAAGGTGGCGGAATGACTGGGGGTTCAAATCAAAGCGTTTTATCAATCTAACCAACTCTCTGTGGGAGCCGTCAAGACTATAAATATCACGGGATAGGTTTATCGGCGGCTCAGCTAGAGTGTTTAAACTAGATAACAAGAGCGCAAAAATAGCATATTTCATTTTTTTCCTTGCTCGGATAACAAATGGTGAGCCGATTCTGACTTTATTGCGTGAGTCTATCTACAAACAAAAAGGTAACATCACATAAATAAAAATAAATATTTTTTAGAGCCTTGCTGGTGAAGCCTGTTAAAACATGAGAAGTGATTGAATATTGAACAATAAATGGTAACAAAAAGGTAACACAGTATTATTTTTGCTTTTATCTGCGGTTTATTCTTGACTTAACCTGACAAGCTTGAATGTGGCTAGATTGTTTTGTATTGCTTTTGCTTTTGATGTTACTAACATTGAGCCATCCCTATTCAGCGAAAAATGTCTGCTAGTGATTGGGGTTACCGGTATGGTTTCTCGTGTATTAATATCTTTAACCAGCGTGAGCTGATTATTAGATGTTGTAACGTAGTATAGATATCCCTTGGATATATCAAACGTATTAGAGCTGCTGACTTTAAGCGGTGTTACAAATAACTGGTAAATTTCTCCATCCTTAAAAGCATGGAGAACTGCGGCTTTTACACCATGAACAAAATCAAAATAATATAGAACTCCGTTTTCTGCAAACTTAGGCATAAACCCTGGTGTGACCGTTTCTATTTGTGGTTCTTCTAACGATAACTTCAGTATGTTTGTTCCGCTTTTAGTCTCAGAGCCAAAGTAAAGGTACTGACTACTATTGTTGAAGGTGAGGCCGTTTATCGCAAAGTTTTTCTGATAGACGATCTTACCGGAACGTGTAATCAGGGTTAGCTTTCTATCGCTAACAAACGCTATATAGTTGCCATCCGGGGATATAGCGATATCTTGTAAATATTGATTTTTAATGAAGTTAGTCACTCGACCTGGTATGCCATCTTTATCAGTAACAAAAATTTGCCGAACTCCTTGACTGGTTGATATAAACGCGATGTCGCCGCTATCTTTTGCGATGACAGGTTTGTAATCGTGTGCATACGATGCGAAACCATAGTCATAAGTGCCATTTTTTATGTTTTTCTTTACTACATCCATAACACCTGTCGCGCCCCGGACAAATCCGACGGTATTTTTACCAGCATAAAAAGGGTAGCTTTCATCACCTAACTGTTCAGAAACAACAGGTATAGTTTTACCGTTTAGCTGAACAATCTCAAAGCCCTGATCATTTTTAGCAATAATCCCCTCCGTTCCAACCCATGCTATGGCATATGGTGGACGAACATAGCGCTTCAACAATACATCTTTTTTCGTTTTGTAATCGTAAACCAGTAGCTCACCTCCATTTTCGTTTGTTAGTCGTAAGTGTGCTATTTTATTATTTTGGTTGTTATACGCTAAACCAAAGTCACCTGTCCCAGTTCCCGCTGGCACTATGACTAATGTTTTCTTA
>CBDUHU010000183.1:0-6828 GCA_965366725.1 uncultured Kangiellaceae bacterium | reverse complement strand
GGGTGGGTTCCTTCAAAAGCGCTCATAAATAAGAAAACAGGCATAATATGAGATAGGAGCTGGCTGTTTTTTCTATTTTTTAAACTCTCGCTAATAAGTCTGATTATGAAAACCAATAAAATGATACCAAAATAGATTGGCATAAACATTACAACACAAACGAATCCTTCAAAAAGAACGATCGAACTTCCTAGCATTATAATGAGGGAAACCAACATCAGGTTTAAAAACTTTCTTTTCCAATTTCCCTTCGCATCAGCCCTATCTATCCATAAAAGAGCCATGGCAATGAGAAAAGGCACACCAATGTATAACATGGCGCTTTTATCAAACTGATACTGCATCATCAGGCGAATCGAAATTGATGATATTGCTATCATCAATAATACAAAATTCCAGTAAATTTTCTTTCTGGTTTTATTTTCCACAACATTTACTCTCTATGACTTAAGTTGTTGTGGAATAGATTAGCTCTCAAATAGCTAGAAAGACTCCTAATTGATAATAGGTGAACAAAAAAACAATAAAACCTTTAAGAACAAACACTTAAAAAACTCCAAAATGGTAATTCTGGAATTACTAAGTATGATTATAGGTCCAGATTTTTATCTCTTATTATTTTTTCGAAAACTTCCCGGTGACTGTCCAGTTAAATCTTTAAATGCTGCATAAAAATTAGACTGGGACTTAAAGCCGGTCTCCATACTAATGGAAAGTACGGATGAGTTTGGCTCAGTGAGTAATAACTTTTTAGCCTGTTTGATTCTGATCTGGCGTATATATTGAGAAAAATTAACACCATAATGAGTATTGATCAGTTCCGACAACTGATGACTATTTAGCCCCATTGTCTCTGCAAGCATAGAAAGACTCAAACCCTCATTTTGATACAATTTTGATTGCCCCATCATTTCTTTTAATTGAGCAACCTGCTCATCTATATCAACATTAGTTAAAGTTGAAGTACCATAGCTTAACTTGACCACTTCTGTAATTTCATTGAGCAGGTCGGGGTAAATAATTAGTGCCGCGACTACTAACATATACGCAAAAGCAATACCATTGGCATAAAAATGATAAAAATACGCATTATCAATAAATGACGCAGAAAAACCAAACACTAGTACGGCAAGCGCGAGTAAAGAGAAAAAGGCAAAAAAGAAGAATTCAACTTCAAAGTACTTTCTATGTTTTCTCAATCCATAAATAATGTGAGAAAGCCATAGACAATAGACAGTTCCAATTAAGAAGGCGACTGGAACTGCAATTTCACGAGCAACAAAAAAGACTGAAAGAACAGGCAAAAAATGTGTAACGCTATAAAACTTCAAGCGATAATTAGGAAAAAGTACAAACCGACTAAAAAAGTAAAATAACGGCGGGATTAAAAACAATAATATCCGATAGTATTGAGTATCCAACGGGTCTGCTGCATTGATAACAAAATCAAAATGTTCGAACTGCAAAGCCGTTAAACTCGATAAAAACAATATTGTTGAAGCAATTGCTTTAGCTGATTTATTATCACTTTTCATAAAAAATAGATAACAAACTAATAGTAAAACAGCTATTACAATCGAAAAACCGATACTAATCGTAGTTATTGAGGCTATCATTTTTAACAGTGTACTTAGTCAATTTAACAATAGAGTCAATGATAACTGACTAAGGGATAGGGAAAATATCCTTTTTTTAATCATTGTAGTGATTATTTAATAAAAAACACCTAACCAACTGATAATTAATGGTTTTACTCAACATAAATATATCCTGCAATGTAAAGTTCTGTTAGTAAAAATTGTGAGATACTCTACTTTGTCATTTTCCTTTTTTAGATGGGTATCCTCCAAATTTCTCCCTTGAATGGATGTCCTCAAATTTTCCACTTGAATGGATGTCCTCAAATTTTCCACTTGAATGGATGTCCTCAAATTTCTTTTAAATTGGTATCCCAAATTGCCTTTGGAGACTAACTTCATCGCAGATACTTTTTCAGCTAAAACAAAGGCCGACCAGAGAGTGCAATAAAAAACAAAGCGACACACATTAAAATTAAGATAAAACTAGAAATCCAGACAATTTTTCGGGCCGGTAATTGCCGACGGTCACACAACCATCCTATTAGCGGGAGTATTTGCATTAAATGTGTCGCTAAACAATGAGAGATACGCAAATCACCCGAAGTCCGGGACCACCCTAAAAACCGTATACCGTTTGCGTCAGTAACCGCTTCCCCCACCAGATGGGAGGTACCACTAGACATGTAACCAGCCAACAATAACGTCAGAATAGAACCTGCAATCAATCCGATGATTGATCCCCAATGTAGTCCTTGATATAAATTGGAGTGGCGTCCATATCTCCATATCATCACTCCAAGAATAAATGAAATAAGAACAAGAAAAATCGCTGCCACGCCCATCAAACCATACATGGAAGCTTCAAATCCCGTTTCCAGATTAAAATGCGATGCTCGACCACGCCCAGCCTGAATCGAGATATAAATCTGTTCGAATAACATTGAGGCCACGGCGGCATAACCAAACAGTGTCAGTGTAATACCGGTACGACGTTTAACATTCAGTTGTTGTGCAAGTATTGCCAGGGTAATAAAGTGGATTGCCAAAGATAGACTAAATTTTATCGGCTTTGCCCAGATAGGGGCACCATTTAAAAGACGCACGTCGAAAAAATAAACGGGGATTAAGACAATAAATACTGCCAATAGAAAAAGACCACTCTGCCACCAGAGTCGGGTAATAGAATCTTGTTCAAGAGAAAACTGTAGGGACTGATATTGTCTTGTTTGGCTATTCAAGAATAGAGAAAAGAAAGCTGGTAATTTAAGACTCGCCATGAACTTAGTCATTTGAATACTCCTTTTGGTTCGCATTAACCATCGTGGATTGAAGACAAGACGAACGCATCCCCAAAAACAACACTAAACCCACCGGGCCAAACATGAATGTCGCTATTAAAATGGGCGCTTGCAGTAACCGTGAGATGCCGAATGCATCCGATTTTTGAGCAATCCACGCGCCGATAAACAAATCAAAAGCGAGATAATGGACCCAACCGGCCAATAACATCTGATCATTTTCAAATAGGGCTCGAACCCCTGCTAATGAGTTGTAGCTACCTTGGGTGGTAAAATACGTTGTTAAAGCTAACCCGGAATAGAGCAAGCCCAGGACAAATGGAATAAAATATTGAGGAATAAAGAGTAGCAGCTTAATTCTACGCGGTAAGAAAATAAGAATTAGCCACCCAATGGTAGCGAGTTGACCTGCATAGCCAAACCATTGGTCTGGTGATATGCCAGAGGCATGGATTTCATTCAGTTGCATTAATAATCCCCATCGAGTGAGTTAACAGCTCAAGTGTTAACTCACCTGAGCTGGTATTAGGTCTTCGAATTACAGCAAGAGATAATCGCTCAAGCGTCCAGTTCGGTCGATTTGGACGTACGATCCGGCGGAACCGGACGCGAGATAGGCTTAATTGAATAAATTAGCTTATTAATTGATCTGTTATAATGCGTTGCGGAATTGACTGGGCGTTTGATTAGTCATTTGTTTGAATACCGCATTGAAAGTGCTTTTAGAAGAAAAGCCGGAAAGTAGTGCGAGTTCCAAAATCTTTACTGAAGGATCTTCCTTTAATCGAGTACAAACAAAATTGACTCGATATTCATTCACAAAACGATAAAAATTCTTGCCGTCCTGTTGATTTAGAATTTCAGATAAATGATGGGTACTGACTCCTACCGTTTCAGCCAGCCGCGTTAAAGTCAGTTGGTTATCCATAAAAAGACGTTCATCATGCATTTTTTGTCTGACCAGCGACAACAAGTTGTTCCGTGTACTTTCATCCAATGCGCCTTCTTTTTTGGCCGCTGAAGGACTCATTCTGTTATCAGTAATTTCGATTAAATCAACCTGACTATTTGACAGCTTCTCCGATTGGTTGCTTTTCTGAGAGTCGGGCTTGTCTTGAATCTGGTCAATTTTAAATAACCTGGGATTTCGCCATTGTGCCATGGCAATGCTGTAAATAAGTACGATAATAAGAACATCGCCGCTGATAAAAAGTACATAATTGAACCCCATCAGACTACTAGCAGCTTTCAGGCTCCAAATGACCGTATCCAGAATAAGCAGCTTCCAGAGCCATTGAAAAATATCAGGGTTAAAGTTGGATAAGTTAGTGCGTGCTTGAATCTGATATTTTCGAATTAGAACAGCGCTGAATCCAATATACACAAATGCCTGAGAAAATAGAATCAACCTACTTATTTTTAATGTGATTGGTTCCTCAGGGTGGGTCAATACGATATTTAATTTATCTTCCGGCGACGCAAGTAGAATTTCATAGTTGAGTAAATAACAAATCAATAATGGTGAAAAATACCAAAGATCCTTTAATCTGAATGGTCGATCAATAATAGCGTGCCGACAATATAGATACAAAAATGCACCATAACTAGCCGGTAAAAACATTGACCAACCGATTAAGCCGGAGAAAACATTTAGCTCTCCCTCCATAAAGATAAAAGGCCCCAAAAAACTCAACGAAAGAAATAAACACCATAACCCCAATATTCGACTGGCATTGGTTACTTGAGAGCCAAATGCTAACAAAGCCGCAAGAAGCAATCCTTGAAATGAACCAATAACGAATAGATATTGTTGTAATATGGGCATAGTTGATGTCGAGTTAATTGTATCTCGGGATTATACATTTGATTGAGCATAACACACACTTCGGCACACCCATATCACTCAATCAACAAATACCAACTCCAAAAAACACAAGTAAATCATTAACTTATTCGGTACGAGCAGCTCCCCAAACAACCTCATAATAAAATTTCAGTATTTCCCATTAGCTTCAACTAAGCAATAGAACCCTTTTATATTTATTGGTTGTATAACCAAACTACTTGATCTTTTGATAAAACAGGAATAATCTACAGTATATTGGTTAAGCAACCAATTTACAAAAAGGAGTTCCAATTGCTAATAACACCACTTAAAAACCCAACAACCAACAATCCTGGATATAACAAACAATCAAAGGCACTTTACGCCTTTTCCGCCGACCCCATCACTAATGGCCATATCAACGTCGTCGAAAGAATAAGTAATACCTTCGATCACGTTATCGTCGGCATAGGCCGAAACCCACTTAAGAGCTACCTATTCAGTCTGGATGAAAGGCTTGCATTAGCTAAAGAATCTTTAAGTCATTTAAGCAATGTGAAAGTAGTTGCCTTTCAAGGCATGGTTGTTGATTTTGCCAGTGAACAAGGCGCTAATATCATTATTAAAGGCATACGCAATGCCACGGACTTTGACTATGAACAAACGCATCATCTGGTTGGTGCTAGCCAACAAGCAGGTATCGATACTCATCTACTATTTGCCGATCCGGCTCTTTCTCATGTGAGTTCAAGTGCAGTTAAAGCAATCCAGGTAGAGCACGGAACGCTCAATCACTATGTACCACTGGTAGTTAAATTCGCCCTTGAAGCAAAAATTTCTAACCAACTCATCATTGGCGTAACCGGTGAAATCGCATCAGGTAAATCCACCCTTTGCGAGCAGTTAATGAAAGTTGCCATAGATAAAGGACTACCAGTCCATAATATTGACATGGACAAAATGGGACATGCATTGCTTCAGGATGCATCGACTCCAATGCATCAACAAACAAGTCAATTAGTTATCGAGCGTTTTGGCAGTGATATATGCATTGATGGCGTTATCGACCGAAAACTACTAGCCTCAAAAATCTTTGGCGACAGCAAAGCTCTCAATGACCTAAATACACTATTAATCAAACCAATGACTGTTCTTTTAAGAAAGTCACTATATGGTAAACAAGGGCTCATTTTACTCAATGGCGCACTCATTGCCGAAGCTGACTTATTAGAGGTTTGCAATAACAATCTAGTGGTTACGACAACTACACCAGAGCAGCAGGAAATCAGATTGAAAAATAGAGGCTATTCTCCACAACAGATTATTAATAGGCGATCTTCTCAGTGGTCTTTTAGTGCTAAGAAAAAGGCGATAACAAATTCGATTGCTCAACATCACTTCGGCCACTTATGGATAAGAGATACTTCTTGTAAACCCGAAATTAAAAGCGCTGAATTATTAATTGAAGAAATTATCAACAAGACTAATTCAAATCAATTGATTAATGAGCTATACGGTCAGGGAGCCAGAAAATGATTACTGAAATTGATGAGTCACTCGTAAAGTCACTTGAAATACGCTGGCGAAAACTGCTCGAAAGTTATCATATTGATCCGCAAGCTGGTACTCAGTTATTTAAGGAAATACAGAGGACTTATAGTGAGCCACATCGATATTATCATAATCTAAACCACCTCAACCAAATATTCCAGGAGTTAGATATTTATGGGACAGGTAATTGTAACGTCGTAACAAACGAAATGTTATGGGCTGTTTGGTATCACGATATTATCTATAAGCCGGGAGTCATTACTAATGAAAAGAAAAGTGCTATAAAAGCGAAAAAATCAATGTGCCAATTAGGTATTCAACAACCAAGTATTGATAAAGTTATCGAGCTAATAATGGCCACAGAAACTCATCAATGCGAAACAAGAAAATCAGACATCCAGATTTTCCTGGATGCAGATATGGCAATATTAGGTAGTGATGAAACTAGTTATTCGAAATACTGTGAAGCTGTTCGAAAAGAACATTCTGGTATTCCTGAATTTCTTTATCATAGAGGAAGAAAGAAGTTCTTATCTACCGTTTTAAAGAAAGACTCGATCTTTTTAAATTCGTT
>CBDUHU010000182.1:0-6839 GCA_965366725.1 uncultured Kangiellaceae bacterium | reverse complement strand
GCTGTTACTCCAGTACCGTTATCTGTGTATGTGTATTGTGAATCTAAAGGAAGGTCTGCCTGGTCAATTCTGTCAAGACCCCAGGTTGCGCCAGTTTGAGTAGCGTTTGCACTCATCATTTGATCTTGCTCGATCAGTTCAACACGGCTATCTGCTAACATCGCTTTCATATTAGCTGGCGTCATTTTAACAACGAAGCCTGAAAGTGCTGAATGATATTGTCTCATAACGTTTCCATTATGAGATGCAGCCATGTCAGTAGCCATACTGTTAACTGCCTGGCGTCTAAAGTCAGCAACCGTTGATGCGTCTGATAGTTCAAACGATGACATACCTGAGATAGTTGCTGCTTGTGATGCAACATACTGATCGTTAAGTACAACGATATATTGGTTTTTGATTGCTTTGCTTGCATCCGCTGCGCGGAACTTCTGCATAACATCGACCGGTACAATGGTTGCGGCTTTTGGATTTAACGCAAAAGCTTGCTCTCCGGCTGCCATTGTAACGCTGCTTGCTGATAAAGATAACATTGCAACAGATAACGCTAACGCCTTTTTAGAGCGTGTAAACGTACTAGTTGGCAAATGTGTTCTAGTTTCTTGAGTTTGTTTCATATATTGCTCCAACAATATGATTTTATTATGTAGTTATGTAATCAATAGTGCTTGTTTTTTTATTGCACTATTTTTTTATTGTTCTTCGCACCGAATAAACTTTTGATATTTAGATTTCTGCTCCCAACAAATAGAATTTCTAATAACAAAACAACAGGTCATACAGGGTCGAACAAACCTTAGATATACAACTCTATTATCATTTTGGCGGGAAAACCTTTGCACTTGTTGAATAAGTCGTCAATGGTAATATTTACCTTTTTTTTCTCGGCCACTCAAAGAAAACATGTTAGTAAAATATACTACTATTCCACCCTGAAGCGGCAGAAGCCAGTAATAACAAGCAATAGGGAAGAACCTTGAGAATAAAAAGAAATCTTGTTGAAAATAAATCCAATTGATAGATATTTTTAAAAAGTTCACTAAACGAGATATTTATCTCACTTTTTTGACGAACTGACTAATAATATTGCTGAAAATTTGCTAACAAACCGAATTGAAAGAATGTGCACCAGATCACAACAATTTGTACCCAGGCATTGGATTATTCTGGCTTATATTAAATGAAATATTTACCTCAGTTAAATCTCTTTAATAGATTTGTGTAACAACTATTAGTGAGCAGTATGTCACAGTTTTAATTAACCAGTTTATATTGATAGCATCTTCCGACCTGAGTTTCAGGCCGGAAAATGAATTACTCAGCAAACTAAAAATTTAATGGTCAATTTCCTCAAATCGTCCTTGAAAAAAGCGTAACACTTTGGGTTCGTAAATAAATTTCAAACCTTTTACTTTATTGGCATTTTTCATGACTTCAACAACGCTTTCTGCAGTAACATCCATATGTGCCTGAGTATAAACCCGACGGGGAATAGTCAGTCGAACCAGTTCCAGGCGAGGCATAAAGTTCTCACCTGTTTGGTTGTTTCGGCCAGCTGATACAACACCTCTTTCCATTGCTCGAATGCCCGATTCTATATAGAGTGCTGCTGCTAACGCCTGGGCTGGATATTGTGATTGCGGAATATGTGGTAAAATTGCCCGTGCATCGAGAAAAATAGCATGACCACCAAACGGCTTTACTATAGGAACTCCTTGCGCTTCAAGACATTCACCTAAGTACGCAATCTGGCCAATTCTAGCCTGCATATGATCATCCTGAACGCTTTCTTTGATCCCTATTGCTAACGCTTCCATATCTCGTCCAGCCATTCCACCGTATGTGTGTAACCCTTCATAAACGACTACCAGTTCACAGGCTTTTTCATAAAGTTGTTCATCATTCATTGCGAGGAAGCCGCCGATATTAACCATTGCATCTTTTTTGGACGACATGGTAGCAGCATCAGTTAATGCGCAGATTTCATGGACAATTTCTTTGACTGACTTATCTTGATAACCGGCTTCCCTTTGTTGAATAAAGAATGCATTTTCGGCTACACGAGTCATATCATGAACTAGCATGATCTTGTGTTTATCACACCAGCTGCGCAGCTCTCGCAAGTTTTCCAGTGAAATAGGTTGGCCGCCGGCCATGTTGACACAGGTAGCAATGCAGACATAAGGTATCTTCTCACTGCCAACCTGGTTAACCAGTTTATTCAGTTTATTAAAGTCTACATTTCCCTTAAAAGGGTGGGTTGATTCAGGTCGATGGGCTTCGTCAATAATGATATCAACAAACTGGCCCCCTGCGAGTTCCTGATGAAGTCGGGTGGTGGTAAAGTACATATTACCGGGAACAAAGTCGCCTTGCTTAATTAATATTTGACTTAATATATTTTCAGCACCGCGGCCCTGATGGGTTGGGACCGTATATTGATAACTATAATATTCTTTAATGGTATCGCTCATATGATAAAAATTACGACTACCTGCGTAGGCTTCATCGCCCATCATTATTCCTGCCCATTGACGATCACTCATTGCACCAACTCCTGAGTCGGTTAAAAGATCGATATAGACATCTTCTGATTTAAGTAGAAAAGTATTAAAACCCGCTTCGGCAATAGCTGCCTGACGCTCCTCCTTGGTCGTCATTTTAAGCAGTTCTACCATTTTGATTTTGTAGGGCTCAGCCCAAGATCGTTTTTCCACAAGTATACCTCATTAATAATTACACTCTGTAAAAGGTCTGCTGTGGTAAAAGGGCGATAGGATGTTCAAATACCACAGCGTTAACTGTGGCATTTCATCCCTTATTATCCTGATGGATAAAAAAGTGGCCAACACGCGACTCAATATGAGTAACGAGTGGCCAAAGTAGAACAAAATGGTAATCTATGAGTATGATCTAGATCAAATAAATGTGATATCAGTGTTTAATCAGTCTTGGCAAATCTATCTTTCTCTCCCTGAACGTCGTGGTTGATCATTTCTTGGGTTTGAGCGGTTACGTCCCTGTGAACGAGATTTTTCTACCCTGCGTTCACTGCTTTTTACCTTGGGAGGCTGATGTTGTTTACGAGGTTGAGTCGCTTTTGCAGGAGTGACTGTTTTTCT
The DNA here is from genome assembly GCA_965366725.1 of uncultured Kangiellaceae bacterium. Lineage (GTDB taxonomy): Bacteria > Pseudomonadota > Gammaproteobacteria > Enterobacterales > Kangiellaceae > Aliikangiella. The sequence continues at coordinate 3,717 of CBDUHU010000182.1, read as the reverse complement.
TTCCTGTTGATAAACTTTTGGCTTACTTCTTGATTGATGGTTACTGGAACGCTCATTTCTAGAATTAGTATTTGAATTAGAGCGAGTCTGTCGGTCGACTCGACGGTTTGGTGACTGAGTGGAAATTACCTGATTTCTTTCTCGTCTATTGGCTGAAGTTTGACCTGCTGTCTGACGATTTTGTCGGCTAGTGACTTCTCGGTTGTTACGAGTTGTTTGACGGCTTTGATTAGCTGAAGAATTAATCTGACGACGCTCTGTTCGTTGTCCCCTGACCGTCGCAGTATTGCGCTCTTGATTAAGAGCATTACGTAATCGCTGGTGACGGGTAGTCGGAGTTTGTCTTTCAGAAACACGACTGGTTTGCGTTGTTGTGTGATTGACTCTACGCCGACTATTGTCATTTCTGATCAAGTTCTCCTGGCGCCTGGTTACTCGAGTCTGAGCGACACTTGGACGATTACTATGATAGCGCTGACGAGCATATTCAGTGCGGTAAGCAACTCCTCTGCGGTGCTTAGGATTGTGGCTCCAACGTCTAGAATAACTTCCGTCATAATGGTGGCGGTTATGACGATAATGGTGTGAACGATAATAGCTACGATCCAGTATTACAACATGGTGATTATGCCAGTGAAAAGCACTGGAAAAGAAGTTAAATGACAGGTGAACCCGTGGATGCCAGGAAAATAGTCGATGATGTGATGAATAGTGGTGACCATAACGATGGTGACGGTGCCAGTTCCAATCCCAATAAACTGGTGGGTAATGGCTCCAGTGCCAGGCCCCGTAAACAACTCTGGTATCATAATAAGGAACATAAACCACTTCACGTTCGGCCGGTTCGATTATAATACTATTGTCCTGATGAGTAACTTCGACATTTTCCATTTTGTTCAAGTTACCGGCCTGGTCTGCTTTGTGGCGTAATGACTGGATACTTGCTAATACACTTTGTTCATCCTGAAGAAATGCGTCTCCGATATTCTGTGTCCAGTTAAGATCATTACTTAACCGATCTAATATTCTAGGAAATGCAACCAAAGCCTTAACTGAGGGATCCCAGCTTTCATCTTCCACTTCCTGTAATGCGCTAGCAGGGTCTAAGTCAGGATGCTTCTCAACCCATCTGGCGGCTTGAATAACTTCCAATGGATAGGTAGCGGCGATTAGTATATGAGTTAAAACGCTGTCTGGATATAATGCAATGGGAGCAAGCATTTGCTCTAGTTGAGCCTCACTAAATGGCTGTTCAGCTACAGGCTCCTCGGCAAGGATATTTAAGCTAACAAAGCTAAACATTAAGCTGAATAAGAATAATTGCAGATTTTTCATTAACTTGGCCTTTGATTGGTTGTCAGGTTAAGGATTACAACTGTTATTTAACCGTAACCAAACTGAATCAAAGGTGAACAGATGACAATTATTGAAAATAATGCGGGTAAAAACTGTTTTTTAGACCCCTTAGTGATAACTGTATCAAAACAAGCGAATTTAGTTGTTAATATCGAGTGGTAAAAGTATGGTAAAAGGTAGAATTTATGTCTGAATGGCTGGTTATACTATGGGACTTTTTAATCGTTTTTCTATTCCACTGTTATTAGTTCTTAGTTTCTATGGGCCTTCAATTAATGCTGATGAAAGTCAGAGTTTTCGCCTTGAGCGACTTGTTGGTCAATTATGTGAGCATGCCAGAACCGATAACCTGGTTGGTTTTCGCGCTTTGCTGCGGCGTAAACCGGTACATGTCAGTGTGTTATATTCAAAAGTTAAATGTGAGGGTAAAAGTCTGTTGCAGCTGGCTTTATACCATCATTCTGACGCAGTAGAAAAGTATCTAAGATTACGCGTTGAGCGTAAAGAGCTCGGAGCTATAGAACCAAAACTGGAATAATCAGAATAAAATAGTTAACGGCTTTATTTATCTATAGTTAATTTTTGGCCATTTTGTTTTTCTAATAACTTTTCAAATTCATCTGCTGGTAATGGTTTGGCAAACCAGTAACCCTGACCGAAATCACAACCAGAATGACTGAGCAGTTGTTTTTGCTGTTCCGTTTCAACACCTTCAGCAATAACCTTTAATCCCAGCCTGTGTGCCATAATAATAATCGCCTCACATAACACCATATCATCAGAGTGTTCAGTTAGATTATCGACAAAAGATTTATCAATTTTTAAATAATCAATATCAAATTTTTTCAAATAAGAAAGTGATGAATAGCCTGTGCCAAAATCATCCAGTGAAACCTGAAAACCTGTATATCTTAAGTCAATTAAATCGTTGGATATATTGTCCTGACCTTCCATCAACATACTTTCAGTAATTTCAATACCTATTGCTTGTGTATTTACTCCCAACTCTTTAATTAGCTGATACCAGCCACGGGTACTCTTGGTTTGAAATTGAATAGGGGAGACATTGACGCTAATTTGAAAGTCTATTGAAAATTTTTCTCGCCATTGTTTTGCCTGCTTAATTGACTCAATAAATATCCATTCGCCGACTTCAATGATCATTCTTGTCTCTTCGAGTGTTGGAATAAATTCAACCGGACTGATAAAGCCTTTTTGTGGGTGTTTCCACCGAATCAGTGCTTCCGCTTTGTAGGTTTTTCCTGATTTAAGGTCTATAATTGGTTGATAAAAAACTTCAAATTGTTGCTCTTCAATCGCAATACGTAAATCTTTCACTAATACCATGCGGTCAATGGCTGCCTGTTGCATCTGTTGGGTAAAATAATGAAAGTTATTACGTCCACTTTCTTTAGCTGCATACATGGCTTGATCGGCATTTTTTAATAGCTCGACCATATCTACTGAGTCCTTTGGACATAGCGTGATACCAATACTGGCGGATACAAATGCCTGCTCTTTTAACATAAATGGGGGTTTGATGTTATCAAGAATTTTCTGCGTTACAATTTCAACACAGCTGTCACTTTTTACTTCATTAAGTATTACTACAAACTCATCACCACCGAGTCGCGCGATTGTATCTGATTGGCGAAGGCAATTTTTTATACGTCGAGACGCTTCAATCAATAACTGATCACCTTGATCGTGGCCTAAGGTATCATTGACTTCTTTAAATGCATCCAGGTCGATAAGTAGTAATGCAAACTGTTCAGTATTGCGTTTTGTCAGCATGATATGTTGTTCAAGTCGATCGTGAAAAAGTCGACGATTTGGTAATCCGGTTAACCAGTCAAAATTTGCCTGACGCCAGATTTCTTTTTCTCGTTTAGCCATCTCAAAATTGTGTTTGCGTAGATAATATTGACGATAGAGTAAAAAAAGTAAGATAACAGAAGCAATAATTGCAAACTGAATAATCCTTTGATGATCTTCAACGATTTCATAACGTACTGTTAACCATGAACTTTCTATTCGCTGTTTTTCGGTTTTAGAAATAGTATTAATTGCCCGGTTAAATATTTCGAGCAATATTGGGTATTCTTTTCTAATGCCAATTCCTAATTCAATAATCGAAAGCTCATCGAATTGACCGTTTATCTTTAGGTTGGTATATCCGCCTGTTTGAATAGCGTATCCAGCCAAATGTAATCCACTCAGGTAACCAAAAACATGTCCCTGACTAACTGCTTCAAGGCCTTCTTTTCGAGAATTAAACTCAATTAGTGATATATCGGGATGGCGATTGTTCAGTAAGTCAATGTAGGCGTATCCTTTATGGACACCAAGCTCTTTGTTGCT
>CBDUHU010000181.1:0-6856 GCA_965366725.1 uncultured Kangiellaceae bacterium | reverse complement strand
GAGGTTACTATCGCGGAAGTCAGTTTGGCAAAAGGAGAAACTTTTGGTGTAGAGTGGTTTGCTAACGGTAAAAATGGTCGTTTTAATAGTAATTTCAGTTCAACACCGGGTGAGATAAAAGCCGCAGGCTGGAACTGGATACTTGATGTTGCAGGGCAAACTTCTGCTACATTGAATGCATTTGCCGAAGATAGTCGTGTTAATATCCTTTCAACCCCCCGGCTAGTTGTTAAAACCGGTGCTTCTGCCAGCCTGGATGTTGTCACCGAAATTCCAACGGTGGTTGGCCGCAGAGCATCAAACCAGCAAACAGAAGGCAACACCGATATACTTGAGGATATCGTATATCGCAAAACAGGAATTGTCCTTACAGTCGAGCCTATTATTCATGCTGGTGATAGAGTTGATCTGGACATAACCCAGGAAGTTAGTGAAGCCTTACCTCTTAGCGCAGGCGGAACAACAAACTCCCCAGCTATCTTTTCAAGAAATGTTAAAACAAGCTTAAGTCTTCATTCAGGTGGCTCGGTTATTCTTGCAGGACTTATCTCTAGTAGAGAAACCAATTCCGACGGTGGGGTTCCGGTATTAAAGGATATCCCCTTTGTAGGAAACCTCTTCAAGTCAAGCAATACCGATCGAACCCGTACTGAATTAGTCATTATGATTGCCCCCTATATTATTAATAATGAGGATGATGCAAAATCTATCACAGACTCATTAATTGAAGGGTTAGAATTAATAAAATAACCATCTTGGCCGGTATTAGAGAAAAATCATTGACAAGGATGAATTTATCCCTATTATCGGCTAATAAATGAGCGCTAATTTGCTGTCGAATGATTTTTAGACATTTATAACACTAACAAAATTGTCGGAGATCACATTTCCACTAAAAACAATCAATTAGCTAACAAAAATAAAGGATTTTATCCTCTATATCAGTTGATAATTCATTTTACATCGTCTATCCTTCGCTGGTCGCAGTGATATATGCATAGGCGACAACAAGAAAACGAGAGATAGCGGTAGCGCTACTGCTATGGATCGAATAACGCAATATCACTGTTTGATATTTTGCAAAATAAACATTCTATTATTTAGGAGTTCTACAAATGAAGGGTTTTACTAAAACCAAATTAGCTATAGCTACGGCTGGAGCGTTGTTTGCAGGAATTACAAGCGTTTCTGCTCTCAATGCATCTTACACCGGCGTTGAGCCAGAATTTGCCAAAAATTTATTGGGACTTAACACTGCTGAAGTTTCAAATACTTTCTCTTTAGGCCTTAACCTTGATATTGCTGACCTTGTTATTGGTCGTACAACTGGTTTTGGTGTTCGTATTACATTATTAGACGGCGTAACTTGGGGCGCTGGTGCAGCAGCTACAGTTGGTGTTGACATCGATGCTGACGCTGACTTTAATGGTGTTGGTGAAGCTTGTGACCCTGCTGGTCCAACTCCACTAAACTGTGCATGGAGTATCACTACAAACGGTATCGGTAGCAACGTTGCAACTTTCACTGTGTCTCCTGGTACAACTCCTGCAGGTCTACCTGCTGGTGAAATCATGCAGTTTGCTGCTAACCAGTTAGACGTTACTTCTTTAGCTTCTACTTTAGGCGCTGGTCTACCAGTTAAAGCTGACATCGTATTATTCGATCCAGTAACAGCTCAAATATTATTAACGCTACAACAGCAGGTTCTTTATACTGCAGCTGAAGCAACAACTACTACAATTAACGGTGGCGACACTCTTAAGCGTATCGATGTTGGCGGAAGCGGTGGTGCATCAGGTGATGACGACAGCAAAACTTTGTTCTCACCAGGTACAGCTCCAACTACAATTGGACCTATTAACAACCCTGTACACCAGGATTACTTCTTCGCAGGTACTGTTGAAGCTGGTCTTGTATCTCCGCTGAAATCAAGTGTTGGTACAGTTGCTTCACTTTGGGATAGTTTAGGTACTAACCCAGGTACAGGTACTTTCCAATATGCTTCTACAAGCATTGATAATCTTGATGTAACTGTTTCAGGTTCTGACTTCAGCTCTTTTGCACAAATGTGGTTAGAAGATGCAAGTAACCCTGCAGTTATCGCTGGTGACGAATGTAACCCTGGTAACCTTGCTGCAGCTAACCTTGCAACTATCGGTGCTGATACAGCAGCTATGACAGCTCCTATTGCCACTGTTACTGGTGATTTATACAACATCTGTATCCAGGTTGACGGTGTAACTGTTGTTGAAGCTCAAGATTTAAATGCTACAGCTCAAATCGATCTTGATCCATTAGCAACTATGTCTGGACTACTAGTTGACCCAGCACTAGCTGGAAATGCTATCACTCCGCTACAGTTCAACGGTGACGTTCTAGAAATTCACTTCTTCAACGACAACCAGAACACTGGACAAGAAAGCCGTCTACGTATCAGTAACAAAGGTGATACAGCTGGTCTAGTACGTGTTGTTGGTATCGATGACGCTGGTGTTGTTTCTCCGGAAGCTACTTTAGTTCTTGCTGCAGGTCACTCTGCTCAGGTTCGTTCTGAAGACTTTGTAAACGGTACTGGTATCGTTACAGGCGCTATGGGACTACCAACTAAAGGTAAGTGGCGTTTAACTGTTACTGCTGAATATGAAGGTCTTGAAGTAACTAACTTCATCCGTAATATTGAGTCTGGTATCATCACTAACTTCACTCCAAGCAAAGTTACAAACAACTAATTTTGATTGAGTAAAGCTAGTACGAAAAAAGGTGACGCAAGTCACCTTTTTTTATGCCTTAATAAAATCAATATTAGAAAGTTCGATAAAACGCCTTATCGGCTAGTGCCAACATATCCTTATCCCCTTTACTATCCCCATAAGCATAAACTGAATCGTATTCCGCCAGATCATAGCGTAACTTTATCTGAGCAACTTTCTCTCTTCCATTGCAATTGTTGCCACTAATATTGCCAGATAGGTAACCATGATTAACTTCCAGTTGGCTCGAAATAAGAAAAACCCCAACAGATTCGCACCAAGGTTTTAACCAACTTTCTATTGATGCAGATACCACAACAACTTCATGAGATTGAGATTGATGCCAGCGGATTTTTTCTAATGCGGAGGGTCTAATAATTTGAGGCAGGCGTTTAAGAGAATAACTGGTAGCCATCCTGGAAAAAGAAAGTTCACTCATGTCACAAACAAATTCCTTCAGCAAGCATTCTTTTGCACGCTGAGCAGGATAGCAGCCTAGACGGTTAGCAGCAAGATAAGGCGACACCATTGCTAATTTGCTTACTAAGGTCATTACTCCAAAAGAATGCCTCAGAAAATCAAACAAACTATCCTTGTTGGTAATAGTGCCGTCAAAATCGAAAAGAGCCAGGTGTTTATTATTCATTGCAATTGATAAAAACGATTATTTCTGTTCTGTTCCAGGAAGTTGCACCATGAAGGGTGTAATCGATGACAATCAACTTTCTCCTGACTTGTATCAATAACAATGAATTTATCTGGATAATGGGCTCGGATCCGCACTGCAAAATCACTTAAACTTTCATTATGTTTAGCGAATGGTTGGTAATAGGGTCGCGCAATCATCATTCCCGGCCTTAAATAACGAATGTGATTGTTGCCAAACACAATTATCGCGTTATCAGGAAGCTTTCGATGTAGATTTAGTTGAGTTTTAACTGTTTGCAGATAGCTCTCTGCTTCTGTTTTAGATGAGCCAGACAACCACCCAACAGCTTGAAAAACTAAAGAAAGTGAAGCCAACAGGAAAACTATTAACCTTAGCTGATGGTATAAATGATGAGAAGCTCTCTGCTTTGTCCACATCAGTAATGCTATCAGGAAAAATAAACTTCCAGGAGCCATCAAACGATAATTCAAATAATCAAATTGGCTAATCCAGCGACTTGAAATTATGGCCAGATAGTACAAACTACCTATAGCCAATAACACGAATAATTGTTTTGGATCCCGCTTGACGGCTAATTGTGAAGACGAAGAATCAATATTTAAATTAATTTTTGTTTTGTGAGTGACTTCAATCTCTCTATTTATTCTTGCTCTTGAAAACCAGAATACTCCGGCAATCAACAATAATTGAACCATGGCTTTCCAGACAAAGTCGGCTCTTGCTTGTGAAATAAGAAGAATCGACTCTTGTAATAACGCTTTTAATACCATCAAAACCAATTGCGATGTAGACTCAAACGAATCAAGCCTCTCTTTTCCGGTTAACCAACCTGTTTGAGTATAATTATGATAAAAGTAAACTGATATCAACCCGGCTCCAACTAGAACAACAGAATTGAGTTGTATAAACTCTAAATACTTTCGCTCCTTTAGTTGCCAAAGTGACAATAGACCAATAACAGATAAGCTAAATAAACCGATATAGCGCATCAAAAATAAAAACAATGCTACTAATAAAAGCTGAATCAATAGTCCAGCCTTTTTATAAAAACTTATTTTTAAACTGAAAGAATCGAGATACTGAATGATGGCATAATATAGCCATAACATACCGAAAATAAAGGGTACTTCACTCCAACTATGGCTAAATAATTCTAAATATGCGCTAAAAAGAAACAGACAGGCAACAGCTACTGCATCTTTCGCAAATAGTCGCTTTATTAAATACAATGAAAGTCCGATAAAAATAATATTAACTAACTTTGATGCAATAAATGCGGTTACGCCGAGAAACTTAGCAATCAAATAAATTAGTACCGGGTAACCTATTGGCCAGATGGCAAAGAACTCTTTATCTTCTCCGGAAAGTGATGCACTACTTACTTCAAAACCATTACCGTCAAGTAAACTCTGAGCTAACTCTAAATACCGGGTTGAGTCGGGAGAAAGATATCCGTCAGGCGAAAAATATGCATTCACCATTATCACAGTAGAGCAAGCAATCAAAATCAGCAGAAGTGATAAATTAGTTCGCACTTGAGTAGCAATCATATTGATGTTTTCTTAAATAAGAACTCTGGCACTAATTTGATAACAAACATAATCCACTTCCAAAACCATCTGACATACACAATATTTTTTCCTGATTGATGTGCCCTATATACCGCCTTAGCGACTTCCTCGGGCTGCGCAGTCAACCTGGCTGGAAGTTCCATGCCCTTAGTCATCTTTGTATAAACAAAGCCAGGCTTAACGGTTATCACCTGAACACCATTACTCGCGAGTCTATTTCTCATACCAGATAAGAAACTAGTTAAAGCTGACTTAGCGCTTCCATAAGCATAATTACTTTTCCTTCCCCTATCACCCGCAACCGATGAAATAGCGACAATAAGACCCTTTTTCGCTTGCTTCATCGATTCGGCTGCAACCTCAAGAAAGTATGCACATGCGGTATAGTTCACATCGGTAATTAATTTTAATTCATCCCAGTCACTTTGTGCTTTTTCCTGACTTCCCAAATAGCCTATGGTACAGATTAAACCGTATGGTCGCGGTGATAAGGAGTTGTAGAGTTCACGATGCCTTGATATATCTAATATATCAAGCTCAATTAATTTCACCGTAATTTGATGTCTGATCTGGAGATCGTTTGCAAAACCTGCAAGCTGATCAACTGCTTTAGCGGATAAGTATAAATTAAATCCCTTCTCTGCATATTGACGAGCTATTGCCTTAGCAATATCACTTTTAGCGCCTAAAATTAATAAATAACTCACAATGCCAACCTCAAAGACTGATATGACTGTATTTTCTCGGATAGTCGATATTTTTTTCGTAAAGCTCTAAATGCTTCAACTTCCGGATAACCTGCTTCGAAAGTCTCCCGCTTAACCCGGCTATCCTTAGCAAGGTAGAAGCGGCCTCGATATGCCAACACTATCTTATCTAACCGTTGCAAGAACTCAAATACTCCTGGTTCCACCTTGAAATCTACAGCAAGTGTATATCCACTAATTGGAAAAGAAAGATAACGGCTATTTTCCTGTTCAAAAACTTTAAGCACAGCCAGATAACAACCTTTACCATAACGAGATATCGCGGTTAAAACCTCGGTTAAACCATCCAGCCCATTTTTTTTAGGAATAACAAATTGATACTGGATAAACCCTGACTTCCCATAAAGTCTATTCCAGTTCATAATTCCATCAAGAGGATAGAAAAAAGCATTCATGTCCACAGTATGTAGCTTGCTCTTTCCTTTATTGGCCTGAAAATAAGCGTGATTGAATAATTGACCGGCAAATTTGTTAATCGATAAAGCCCCTATCATTTCAGCAAAAGGTAGTTTAACTGGTGTTCTCGCTTTCCAGTCAAAATCACCGGAAGCCGAATGGTTTCCCAGGTTGACAACTCCCCTTCCAAGGTTTTTTCCACGTTGCAGACAATCAATCCAGGCGACAGAATAATCAAAAAGATCATTTTGTTCCAATACAGAGATAGTTTCGTCTAGATTTGCTGTTCTAACAATTGATTGCTCTATTTTTGAAGACTGAACAGGTAACAACTGGATAGTTGCATCAACAATGACCCCTAATAGCCCCATACCACCGCATACCGCATAATATAACTCAGAGTTAGCCTTGGGTGAGCAATACAGCAATTGTCCGTCAGGCATCGCCAGATTAAGCGAGAGGACATATTGTCCAAATGTTCCTGCTTTATGCTGATTTTTTCCATGTACATCTGATGATATCGCACCACCAACAGTAACGTACTTTGTACCCGGAGTAACAGGTAAAAACCATCCCCTGTTTACAAACACATCCAAAATATCGCTTAAAAGTACTCCTGATTGACAAGTCAGAATCCCCTTCTCCGAGTCAAAACTAAGCAAGCAGTTATTTTGTCGAGTTAGTAAAACGCGCTCGTTCAAA
>CBDUHU010000180.1:0-6858 GCA_965366725.1 uncultured Kangiellaceae bacterium | reverse complement strand
TCAGAACCGAAAATGCCCCGACGACTTATGCAGAAAAGCCTATCGAGGACATATTTAATCATGAAGAAGAAAGCATTGAGGACGATAGTTTATTCTAATCGGGCATACGGATAAAAAACTAACGGGTTCCGTATATCACCATGGTTTTACCTTTAACCGAAATATGTTCCTGTTCTTCCAATACTTTAAGCACTCGGCCAACCATTTCACGGGAACAACCAACTATTTTACCAAGTTCCTGACGGGTTACCTTGATTTGCATTCCGTCAGGATGGGTCATAGCATCAGGCTCTTTGGCTAAATCCAGCAATGCTCTTGCAACTCTTCCGGTTACATCCATAAAAGCCAGATCGCCAACTTTGCGACTGGTCTTTCTCAGTCTCAGCGCCATTTGCTCGGCTAGTTTAAACATGATTTCAGGCTGTTCTTTTACCAAAGATTGAAAACGGGCATAGCTTATTTCAGCCACATCAGTTTCGGTTTTTGCTCTCACCCAGGCGCTACGATCCTTCAGGTTATCAAACAATCCCATCTCACCAAAAAAGTCGCCAGAATTTAAGTAAGCTAGCACTAACTCTCTTCCATCATCATCTTCTATCAATACACTAACAGAGCCTTTAATGAGGAAATACAAAGTTTCTGGCTTATCGCCAGCAAAAATAATAGTTGTTTTTGGTGCATAGCGGCGTTTGTGACACTGGCTCACAAACCATTCTAATGTAGCGTCACTCTTAATATTGTGGGGTAGTACGATAGGTTCTTTGATCAAAGCCATATCTATTTCCGCAGCAGCCTAAAACAGCGGCTGTAATTATTATAAGTTTGTTGTTAATACTAGCAGCTTTCCGTCGAAACCTGATATTTTAAATATTTGAACAAACTATATAAAACAATCATCACTAGCATTCTGGTCATCATAATGATGATACTCGCCTACCACTCTTCATTCAACCAATCACTTAAGTGTTCCAACTCTTTGTGTGAAAATCGTGATTAATCTCAAATTACGAGTAATTTCAATAGAATTAAGTTTTTTAATGAATTTACGGTTTGAAATAAGCATAATTGGGCTACAAAAAAATATTAACAGAGCAAATGATGAAAGTAGTAACTCAATGGCAAAAAGACCTTACCTTTACAGGCACTAACGAAGAAGGACAGTCAATCACTATGGACGGTGACGGCAACGCCCCTTCACCAATGCACATGATGCTTATGGCCGTTGGCGGATGTTCTTCTATTGATGTAGTAATGATACTAAAAAAAGCTCGTCAGAATATCGCTGACTGTGTCTGTAACCTTGAAGCAGAGAGAGCCGAAAACCCACCTAGAGTATTTACTAAAATTCATGCCCATTATATTCTGACAGGCAGTCAATTAAAGACATCACAAGTTGAAAGAGCCTGTAAGCTGTCGATGGAAAAATACTGCTCTGCATCACTAATGTTAGGTAAAGCGGTTGAAATAACCCACAGCTATGAAGTAGTTGAAGGATAAATTAAGGCGGAGATATCCGCCTTTAGTAAGCCTGAATAATCAGTGTTAACTACAGATTAATTGTCAATAGTTTCATGAATTTGTTCGATGCTGATATGTCGAACATCCTTACCTTTGACCAGATAAACAATATATTCACAAATATTTTTAGTATGATCGCCAATTCTTTCCAGAGCCCTGGCACACCAGGATATGCGCAGTGCATTTTTTATTTCTCTGGGATCTTCCATCATTTTGGTGATTAACAAACGGGAAATATTATCGAACTCCTCATCAATAACTTCATCATTCTTAATGATCTCCAGCGCTTTATTGACATCCATACGGGCATAAGCTGTCAAAGCCTGACTAAGCGTATTACTGACATGCTCACCTAAATGCCTTAACTCAACAAATTGACGAGCAGTTTTTCCATCATCGGAAAGCTTTAGTGCATTTTTACCTAATTTGGCGGCTTCATCACCAATCCTCTCAAGATCAGTAATTGTTTTAATAATACTCACCATTAAGCGCAAATCACTCGCAGCTGGTTGTCTGCGCGCAAGTATCTGAGTGCAGCTTTCATCGATACCAACCTCTAATGCATTGACTTCAACATCTTTTCTGACAACATTTCTGGCAAGCTCAAGATTTGCGTCAAGTAAAGCGGTTAATCCCTCGCTAACCTGCAACTCTACGAGTCCCCCCATTTTCATTACCTGATTACGCACATCTTCCAGTTCTTCATTAAACTTTCTGGAAATATGGTGGGTTAAATGTAAATCGTTTTCCATCTTATCCTCCTTAACCAAATCGACCAGTAATATAGTTTTCTGTCAACTCATGCACCGGATTAGTAAATATCTGTTCTGTTTTTCCCATTTCAATCAGTTGCCCCATATGAAAATAGGCAGTAGTTTGTGATACCCGTGCCGCCTGTTGCATTGAATGGGTAACAATGGCAATGGTATATTTTTCTTTCAACTCATCAATTAACTCTTCAATCACCGCTGTAGCAATCGGGTCAAGTGCCGATGCAGGCTCATCCATCAATATCACTTCTGGACTAACCGCAATCGTTCTGGCAATACAAAGCCTTTGTTGCTGGCCTCCAGAGAGTCCGGTTCCTGGTGCATCAAGACGATCTTTAACTTCATCAAACAAACCGGCCCTTTGTAAACTGGTGATAACAATTTCATCTAATTCAGCTTTATTGCTAGCCAACCCGTGGATTTTTGGACCATAGGCAACATTATCATAGATTGACTTGGGAAAAGGATTTGGCTTTTGAAAGACCATTCCAACTCTCGCTCTAAGTAGTACCGGATCAAGGTTTTTCGCATAGATATCTTGTCCTTCGAGAGATAGCTTGCCCTCAACTCGACAGATTGGAATAGTATCATTCATACGATTAAGACAGCGCAAAAATGTTGATTTACCACACCCGGAAGGTCCAATCAGCGCAGTGACCTGGTTACGAGCCAAATCTAAACTAACATTATTAATGGCCTGTTTTTCAGCATAATAAACATTGGCATTCCTAATTGACATCTTTGCATCTTGCGCAAAAATATTGCCAACAGTATCGGCAACTTCAACTTGTTTTATGTCAACTTTTTTTGAACTCAGATTCAGTGATGAAGATCGACTATTCATAGAATATCCTACCAGTTTTTTTCAAATTTTTTGCGTAACAGAGCAGCGGTTAAATTGACCAACATCAAAAAGCCAAGAAGAACCAGAATGGCCGCAGAGGTCTTAGCAAGAAATGCTCTTTCAGGACTATCAGCCCATAAATATATTTGTACCGGCAATACCGTCGCCGCTTCAGTAATACTACCTGGAACATCAACAATAAAAGCAACCATACCAATCATCAACAAAGGTGCAGTTTCACCTAAAGCCTGAGCCATACCAATAATTGTTCCAGTCAAAATTCCCGGCATTGCTAACGGCAATACATGGCCAAATGCAACTTGTGTCTTTGACGCCCCTAAACCAAGAGCCGCTTCCCTGATTGAAGGTGGTACTGCTTTGATTGACGCTCTGCTAGCAATAATAATAGTCGGTAAGGTCATTAACGTTAATACAATTCCACCAACTAATGGTGCAGATCTGGGCAAGCCAAAGAGATTAATAATGACAGCCAAACCTAACAACCCAAATACAATTGACGGAACCGCTGCCAGATTATTAATATTAACTTCTATAATATCGGTCCAGCGATTCTGTGGTGCAAACTCTTCCAGATAAAGTGCAGCAGCAACCCCCAGAGGAAAGGAAAGAATTAAAGTTACTAACATGGTTAACAAGGTTCCGGTAAGCGCACCCCTGACTCCGGCAAGTTCTGGCTCGCGTGAATCACCATTAGTAAAAAACTCACTATTCCAACGTCTCTCTATTCTATTTTGTTGGTTTAGCTGAAGTATCCACTGTGCCTGCTGTTTTGATATACGGGCCGCAGCTTCCCCTATAACAACATCATCTTTTAAATAACTATCCACATCGTCATCTAACTGCACCCAGACTTTAGCCCTGTTATCAAGCAAGTCAGGCGAGTCGATCAAATGCTGCTTAATTCTGAATTCTGCATTACTACTAAATAGTTTGAACAAACTACGCTTATCACGACGTCCTTTCACATCAGAGAACATCGCATAAACCGAGCCTTTTAAAGCACGCCGAAAATCAGCACCGGCAAAATTTTCTTTGGACTTATCAATAGTTCCTAACCATTCCGTTCTATAATCGATATCTACCGCAACCCAATGTTGATGAAAAGCAGGTGTTGCTTTTATTACAATATCGCCAATAAGAATGATCACCAGAATAAAGCCAAACACAACAGCGCTCATCCCAGCGCGCTGAAACCTTTTTTCACTGGCATGCCTTTTTTTAAGGCTCAAACTCACTTTTTCAGTGACTGTCAATTCCTTATTGCTCATTGGTGGAGTGTCTGCAACTGAATTAGTCATATTGTTCTCGATATTTTCTAACGACTTTAAGTGCCAGTATATTAAGTGCCAGTGTTGTCACAAATAACATCAACCCAAGGGCAAATGCAGCAAGTGTCTTAGGACTGTCGAATTCCTGATCGCCAGTGAGTAAAGTGACAATTTGTACGGTAACTGTGGTAACAGACTCAAGCGGGTTTGCCGTCAAATTGGCCGCCATACCAGCTGCCATCACAACAATCATCGTTTCACCTATCGCTCTTGAAACCGCTAGCAATATTGCCCCAACAATTCCAGGGAGTGCTGCGGGTAATAAAACCTGTTTGATTGTCTCAGAAGGTGTCGCGCCCATTCCCAAAGAGCCTTCTTTAAGTGAGTTTGGAACCGCACTGATAGCATCATCCGATAACGAAGAAACAAAAGGAATGATCATAACGCCCATGACAAGACCTGCCGCAAGGGCACTTTCCGAAGCAACATTCAATCCAACTGACTCACCTAAGTTTCTGATAAAAGGTGCTACAGTCAAGGCTGCAAAAAAACCATAAACAACCGTAGGTACTCCCGCCAGAACTTCTAGCATGGGCTTAGCAAAAGAGCGTAATCGGGCGCTGGCATATTGTGATAAATAAATCGCAATCATCAGTCCAACTGGAACTGATAACAACATAGCAATAAAAGTAATCAGTAACGTTCCTGCAAATAAAGGAATGGCTCCAAAAGCCCCCGATGAGCCAACCTGATCGCTTCGCATCGCCGTTTGTGGACTCCACTCAGTTCCAAAAATAAAATCCAATGGCGATACACTATTAAAAAATTGGAGTGACTCAAATAAAACGGAAAGAACAATTCCAAGAGTAGTCAAGATTGCTATTCCTGAGGAGCCTAATAAAATCCACTCAATAATCGTTTCAACTTTCGCTCGCGCCTTAAATTGAATACTGAATTTACTGGCAACAAACATAACGCTGGTTAAGGCAATAAAAAATACCAGCCCTGATTTCCACCATGAAGCTTGCTCTGTAAGCTGTCGTAAATACAAACCAGCCTGATACTTCTCATTTCTAACCTGTGAAACTTCATTAACGCCAGCGAATAAACGACTATCTGTTTCTGATTCAGCTAAAATCCGAATATCATTTAAATATAATCCTAACTCAACACTTTCCATCGATTGAATACTTTGAGGTAGTGTCGATATTAGTATTGAATCTATCACGGTTGACTCAAAACCAACCCAGAGAATCAATACAAAAATAGCAGGTACACCACAGCCTAACGCAGTTAACATACCAAACTGTCTTGGCAGTGAAACCAGTTGCTTTACTTTGCCGGTACCACCAGCAACTTTTATCGCGCGTTGAATCCCGAACCAATAGCTGAATAATGCCAACAACAGGATTACGAAAAACAGCGTTGATGAATTCATAAATTAATTTCCAATTAACAGAAGGGTAGCTTTTCGGCTACCCTTCTTTAAGACTCAATTTAATTGAATTATAAAAAATTATAATGCCAATGGCGTCAGGGCTAAGACTTTACTGCGTATATCTTTTAGTCTAGTTTCACCTAAAGGAATTAGTCCTTTATCGGTTAAATAGCCTTCGTCCCCCATTGCTGCATCACTGGTATATTCAGATAAAAATTCCATAATTCCAGGTACTTTACCAACATGTGCATTTTTTACATAAAAATATAGTGGTCTGGATACAGGGTATGAACCGTCAGCAATTGCTTCAAATGTTGGCTCTTTACCATCGACTAATGAACCCTGAAGTTTATCTGCGTTCTGGTCTAAAAAGCTAAATCCAAAAATACCTAGTGCTTTAGGGTTGGCAGTTAACTTCTGCACAATCAGATTATCATTTTCGCCAGCTTCAATATATGCATGATCTTCACGAACTGAGTGACAGATTGATTTATATTGACTCTTGTTTTTCTTTTTAAGTGCTTTAATCCACTTAAAGGATTTACACCCACCTTCCAACACAAGTTCAGCAAATGCATCACGAGTACCTGAAGTTGGTGGAGGCCCTAAAACTTCAATTTTGTTTGCCGGAAATGCCGGATTAATTTCACTCCAAAGCTTGTATGGATTAGCGATCAACTTTTCGCTTCCATCTTTAGCAGGCACTTCTTTAGCCAGAGCAAGAAACATCTCTTTACGAGTAACTGTCATACGATCTGTCGTTCTTGCGTTAGCAATAACAATTCCATCATAACCAAGTAAAACTTCAGTGATGCTGGAAACACCATTTTTAACACACATATCAAATTCACTTTTTTTCATTCGACGTGATGCGTTAGACATATCAGGTGTATCAATACCAATACCAGCACAGAATAGTTTCATCCCCCCGCCAGTACCAGTCGATTCAATTTTTGGTGTTTTAAATTCGGTGCTCTTACCGAACCTCTCAGCAACAAC
>CBDUHU010000179.1:0-6865 GCA_965366725.1 uncultured Kangiellaceae bacterium | reverse complement strand
AAACCTGATTGGTAACGGCGTTGTTCTTTCTCCAGAAGCTTTAAAAACAGAAATTGAAATGCTTGAAAAAAGCGGCGTACCTGTCCGAGAGCGACTTCAAATAAGCTCTGCATGTACTTTAATTCTGCCTTACCATATTGCATTGGACCAGGCGCGTGAAGCGGCTAAAACAGGCGATAAGAAAATAGGTACTACCGGCCGTGGAATTGGTCCAGCTTATGAAGATAAGGTGGCAAGACGTGGCTTACGTGTTGATGATCTCTTTTATCCTGAACGCCTTAAAGAGAAATTAACCGAAGTCCTTGAGTATCACAACTTTGTACTCACCAGCTACTTCAAACAGGAAGCCATTGATGTTGAAACTGTTTACCAGTCTTGTTTAGAGTATGCTGAAATGATCAAGCCGATGGTGGCTGATATTCCGGATATGTTACATCAGGCGCGCACTAATAATGAGTCTTTATTATTTGAGGGCGCACAGGGCACATTACTTGATATTGATCATGGTACTTTCCCTTATGTGACCTCATCTAATACTACTGCTGGCGGTACAGCAACAGGTTCTGGTTTTGGACCTTTGTATCTAGATTACGTTCTGGGCATTACTAAAGCCTATACAACCCGGGTTGGCGGAGGTCCTTTTCCTACAGAATTGTTTGATGATGTTGGTCAGCATCTTGGAGAAAAAGGTCATGAGTTTGGCGCCACTACAGGTCGAGCACGCCGTTGTGGCTGGCTTGATGCCGTTGCCTTAAAAAGGGCGATTCAGGTGAATAGTGTAACTGGTATTTGTTTAACCAAGCTGGATGTATTGGACGGTCTTGAAACAGTAAAGATCTGTACCTCTTATCTATGCCCGGAAGAAGGTGAGCTATCAACTACACCAGTTGGCGCTGAAGGATTTGCCAGAGTTAAGCCTCAGTATATTGAAATGCCTGGTTGGAGTGAGAATACTTTTGGTGTGCAATCCTGGGATGAACTTCCTGAAAATGCTAAAGCCTACATTGCTAAAATTGAAGAGATCGTTGCGGTTCCAGTTGATATAGTTTCTACAGGACCTGATAGAATTGAAACGATCACCCGTAGAGACCCATTTGAAATGTAATTGAGCACAAATAGTCTAAATGGTCAGGCTATCATCATATATAGCGACCAACTTCTTCTATTTTTGCTTTTAGTTTATGTTAATCAATTCGATGACTTAAAAAGCCATTCTTGCTTGCAAGAGTGGCTTTTTAGTTATTCAATAGTCTCAATTGAGCTTTTAGTTCACTAAAATAGCCTTTTTGTTCTGGATGCTCGTTCTTTTGGTTGAGTGCTAAGAGAAATTCATCCATTGAGATTTCTCTTACCTGATAGTTTTTTCTTTGAGTAAATAGTGCCGTATTTGCTTGTTTTGTCACTTGACTGTCCTTGTTATAGGGATTGCTATCAACACGTGTTTCATACTCTAGACCAATTTTTCCTACCTCTTTGTCAGCTAAATCTTAAATTGTTGTAAGAGATCAGCTATTAATTAATAAATATTGCTTGTTTGAGATGATCGTCCATACTTATTGATGAAGGTTATTGGCCGTTATGCAGAGGGAACTACTCGTTGCTAAAAGTAATTTATCTCATATTCCTTATTTTATTGCCTGGTTTTTGCTGCAAAGCGATCGCTGCCAATAGTCAATCAAAGCTAGTGAGTCAGTTGACAGGAATGGCAGAATCAGTATTAAAAGATCCACAAGCGACCGAAATTGAGTTATTAAAATTGCAAGATAAAATGGAAGACGCTAGCAAGGATGTAAGGCTGTTATGGCTTATCAGGATGATAGAGGCGGCCAATTATAGCTATCAGTTTAAAGTGTTTGATGCGAGGGTTGAGCAAGGATTGGCACTAATTGATGAAAATACGCCTGTGGAAATTAAAGCGATAGTGTTTACTTACAAGGGAGTTAGTGAACAAAGAAAAGGAGAATACGACAAGGCGATTATTCGTTTGAGCCAAAGCGTTGAGTTAGCCAGGAGCAGTCAACAATATTTTATTTATACCTATAGTCTGGCTGAGTTGGCGTATGCTAAATCACTAGCCGAGCAATATGAAAGTGCATTAGGTGATCTTCAGGAAGCTTATCGCTCTGCTTCTAATCTTGATAGCGAATTTCTTCTCGGTCTGGTAGAAGAAAGCTATGGTGCTCTATATGGCTATATGGATAATCATAAAAACAGCATTACTCATTATCAAAAAGCACATAATCGTTATATCGAGCTTGGTTATCCTTTTTATATCGGAGAAACCTCTTTTGGGATTGCTACAACTTATCGATATTGGAAAAAGTGGCCATTGGCTCTGGAGTGGTTTAAACGATATAAAAAAGCAGTTATTCAGTTTGAATCTTCATATGCATCATTTTTTTATCACTACGGGATCGGAATGACTTATGCAGAAAAAGGAAACTGTAGTAATGCGCTACAGGCGATCTCAGAAGCCATAATGATTAGTGGGTTTAAAGATTACAAAGCTGAACTGTATAAGCGAATGGCATTTTGTCTTGCTTCTTTTAAGGACTTTATTGGGGCAGATTCGGCGCTGGCTGAAGCAAAAATAATTTATGCAGAAATGCCTGAATTGAAAGGAACCAGTTGGGAGCTAGAATTAGAAAAAATAAGTGCACAAATAGCTGCAATGAACGGAGAGTTTGAAAAGGCCTATAAAATACTCGAAAAGTACCATCAGGATTATTTAACGGTTCAACAGGTGAGCAGTTCAAAAAGAATCGAAAAGCTTGAGCTAGAGATGCGTAGAGAAAGAGCTGAGCTGGAACTATTAGAAATTGATCGTCAATCTCAACTTCAAAAGCTTAAGCTTAATAATCAACAGCGAAAAATAGAGCTACAGCAGTTTTGGCTTTACGGATTTATTATCATTACTTTGATCATTGTTACTGTCGTGATATGGCAATTAAGAACCTCACGCAAACTAAAGTCTTTGTCTATTACAGATGAATTAACCGGATTAATGAATAGGCGGTTTATATACAATAGTATCAATAACCTACTTTCTAAAGAATCAGGCTCTGATACCTATCATTCACTGATGCTTGTAGATATTGATAAACTGAAGTATATCAATGACAACTATGGTCATCCTGATGGCGATAGAGCGATTAAATTGGTCGCTAGTTCAATCAATAAAGTGATCCGCCATGGCGATATATTAGCGCGTATTGGTGGAGACGAGTTTATGCTACTACTCAGCCGTATTGATGCAGATAGAGAAGTCGCTATAGCAAAACGTATCGTTAAGGAAGTGAATAATAATACATTGCTTACTCGCTGTGGCGTTGTTCAAAAAATGACTGTGAGTTTGGGAATTGTTGCTATAAAGGACTTTAATACAAGTATTGAGATACTATATTCTCGTGCAGATAAGGCTTTATATCGAGCAAAGTCTAGCGGTCGAAATTGTATTATGCATTGGAAGCCTGATACGGATTAAGAAGGAAACTTAACGCCGAAATTTTTACAGGGAAACTGCTGACGTACATCTAATAAAGAAAACTTCCTTACTGGCGTGGCCTTCTTGTTTTGAAAATGAACAGAAATCTGCTTGCCGAATGAACTTTGTTTCTTATAAGAGACTTATCACTATGTAGATGAATTAGTTGTTCAATTTATATTGTATCGAATATCAATTGAGTTGAACTCTATTGGGTGAATTAAATTCTGGAATATTTTGTACTCGAACCATCACTGATCCACATCAAAACGCGAATTATTTAGTTTTCTATAATGGAGAGCATTGATGATTTGTGGAGATGACAGTTGTCTAACTCAGCGAAAAATAGGAAATCCCCAGGTTCTTTAACGAATCGATTACCGATATTGTCAGCTTTATTTTATCTTGTTGCGACATTGCTAATTGCTGTTTACACGACCCAGACCGAAGCCCTCAATAGGGCTGAAAAAGACCAGTTAATTTACCTTCTTAAACAAGATTGTGGTTCCTGCCATGGGCTAACTCTGAAAGGTGGGTTAGGGCCAGCGCTTTTAAAGAAAGATCTTCAAGGAAAACCTCAAAGTTACCTTGAAAGTGTGATTGCTAATGGGCGTGCTGGTACGCCGATGCCACCGTGGAAAAATATTCTAAAACCAGAACAAATCGAATTTCTAGCAAGCTATCTACTGTCAGAAAAAAATGTAGCTGTTAATCAAACTCCAGAAAAATCGTTTGAACTTAATATGGATAGACAAGCAACTAAAACTTCAGCTGAGAACCTCTAATGAAACAACTGATCATTATCATATTAATAACCTTGACCACAATTCCTGCTTTTGCTTGTGATGGAGAGCGCAGCACCGGGGATATGGGAATTGTGATTGAACGGGCAACTGGTAGCCTGCTAATAGTTGAACATAGCAGCGACAGCATTCTTTGTCGTGTTGAAGGCTTGGGAGATCTCTCACATGCTTCTGCCGTTTACTCAAGAGACCAGGCTTTTGCTTATATCTTCGCAAGGGACGGTGGGTTATCAAAGGTTGATATACGTAACGGTAAAGTAGTAAAGCGAATTATCCAGGGAGGAAATTCAATTGGTGGAGCAATTTCTCAAAGTGGTGCATATATTGCCGTATCGAATTATCAACCAGGAGGAGTAAAAATTTTTAGCAGTGATGATTTGTCTCTTATCGCAGATATTCCAGCACCAATAGAGGGAAGTGATAAGTTATCAAAGACTGTCGGCTTAGTCGATATTCCCGGTGAGCAATTTGTATATAGTTCGTTTGAAGGCAATGATATTTTCAGAATTAGTATGAGTAATCCTGATAAGCCTGAGATAGAAAGGATCAGAAATGTCGGTAAACAACCTTATGATGGATTGGTTTCAGATGATGGACGGTTTTATATTGCCGGATTATTCGGCGAAGATGGTCTTGTTCTGGTCGATCTTTGGCAAAAACCACTGACTTCAACCAAGATCCTTAATCACTATGGTAAAGGAGAAAAGAAGTTTCCTGTGTATAAGATGCCTCACCTGGAAGGTTGGGCTATGAACAGAGAGAGTGCTTTCTTACCGGCTATAGGACAACGTCAGTTATTAGTTGTGGACCTGAAAGATTGGAAAGAGAAGGCTCGTATACCTTTAAAAGCAACACCAGTATTTGCCATGGCGCAGCCGGATGGCCGTCAGATATGGGTCAATTTTGCTTATCCAGATAATCAGTGGTTACAGGTTATTGATACCTTAACAATGGAAGTTGTTAAGACTATTGAAGCTGGAAAAGGCGTTTTGCATATGGAGTTCTCGCCAAGAGGCGAGAAAGTATGGGTATCTGTTAGAAACAAAAATGAAATTCATGTTTATGATACCAAAACACTAGACAAACTAAAGGTGCTAAAAGCGCAGAGTCCAAGTGGTATTTTCTTTACTAACAGAGCACATAAAATAGGCTTATGATAAATTGTGAAAAAAACATAACGGTTAGTGAGCAAGAAATTAATATTCTTAACCATGTGCAAAATAATTTTCCGGTTTGTTCTGACCCGTTTTCTCAATTAGCTGATGAATTGGGATTAACTAAGCAAGATCTAATCAAGCAATTGAATAACCTGAAATCAAGAGGGGTTATTAGTCGTTTTGGTGGGGTTGTTAATCATAAAAAGATGGGGTATTCCACATTAGCAGCGTTAAGTGTTCCAGCTGATAAAGTTGAGAGTGTTGCTGAGTATGTCAATAATTATGAAGAAGTTAACCATAACTACTTACGTGAACACTTGTTTAATTTATGGTTTGTGGTGACTGCCAAGCATGAAGGTAGAGTGGAAAAAGTGTTACAGGAACTTAAAGATAAAAGCGGATGTAAACTGATTAGCTTACCAATGGTAAAGAGCTATCATATTAATCTGGCATTTAACTTGTGAATAATATGATTATTGATGAAGTCACTCAACAGGCGATATTGCACGAATTATCTAGTGGTCTTGATATTTGTGAAGAGCCGTATGCGAAATTAGCTAAAAAATTCGATATAAGCGAGCAACAATTACTCGACTTTGTATCCACAAGTCTGGAAAAAGGATTGATTAAACGGTTAGGCGTTGTTGTTAACCATCATAAAGTGGGTTATGTCGCAAATGCGATGGTTGTCTGGGATGTTGCTGATGATTTAGTTGAGCAAATGGGGGAATTACTAGGTAAACAAAGTAAAGTTACTTTATGTTACCAGCGGCCAAGAAGACTACCTGACTGGCCATATAATCTTTTTACCATGGTCCACGGCAAACAACGAGAAGCTGTTATTGCTGAGATTGATAGGATTGTCCGGGATAATAGGCTGGACAATGTTCCCCGGGAAATCCTGTTTAGTACCAGAAAATTTAAACAGACTGGTGCACATTATCGTGACAGGAAGAATAATGTTGAATAAGAAAAAGGTGGTAAAAAATGAGGTAGAAAATCTACTTCAGCAAGCGGTTGATTTAAGTGAATTAGAAAAAAAACTAATCAATAGACTACAAGGCGATCTACCGATGGTAGAAAAACCATTCGCGTTAATAGCTGAAGAGTTAAATGTCACAGAGTCTGATGTTCTAATGACTCTGAAAAGTTTACAAAACCGCAAAATAATGACTCGCTTTGGTCCTTTATTTGATATTGTCAAAAAGAAAGGTGCTTTATCCTTATGTGCGCTTAAAGTACCTTTAGAGAGATTTGAACAGGTGACTAATTTAGTCAATAGTTATCCGCAGGTAGCCCACAATTACTTAAGAGAACACGAATGGAATATGTGGTTTGTACTGGCTGCAAAGAGCCTGCCGGAACTAGAAGATGTTTTTGAAGAAATAACCCTGCGTAGTCAATGTGAGAGTATCAACTGC
>CBDUHU010000178.1:0-6966 GCA_965366725.1 uncultured Kangiellaceae bacterium | reverse complement strand
ACACTTTTATCAACCCAAACGACTCCCACTAAAAAATTTCTATAGATTGTTCTTCCCGACACACCACCAATCAGCTTACCATCCTCATTACGAGCAATGGCTGATAAAGGCTTCGACTGTTCTTTACCCATGATGTCAGAATTATACTCCCGCACACCAGCAACCAGCTCATCAAAAACAGCCGAATCTTCTTTGTTAATCACTTCAAACTTCACTTTTTGTCTCCTACCAGCCCCTATTTAGCAACTTTACCCGAAAAACGTAAAAAATAGCATCACTACCGTTAACAACAAAGCGACAAGCGTTATTCTCGTTTGTGTTGAACCCGTGTGCCTGATACGAGCAAACCACCCCATAATCAGCATGGCAGGCAAAGCAACAGCAGCTGCTGACATATTCAGTAAGAACCCGACTAATTGATTAACTACCGTCGGGTCATTAGTTACATAAGTGTCCCATGGTGGTAGATACTGACCGCCTCCAGCTCCGGTAATCACAGTCACACACACTCCAGCAAAATTGCAATAAAAGGAGACAAAAGTCAGCACCACAAAAATCCAGGCATTTAGCTGATTAAATTTCACTTGAGCACGCAAAGCGACAAACGTGAGCATATAAATCGCCTCAAGTAACCCGAGCGTGTGTGCCATACCGATAATAGGTGCACCCTTTGCTTTAACTGCAACGCCTATCATCAGGCCACCCAGAAAAAGTAGGCAGGCACCAACCATCATAACAGTTTGATCCAGGGGTCGTAGCTTTTCATTCATCCTTAATATCCTCCATAAAAATTCTGTTTATAACCATTTTTGTTGCAATTAATCTGATTCGAACTATCTAAATAAAATAGCAGACATTGAAGCCGAATAACACGACTATCCTATTCCCTCAGCAGAGTTCAAAGCAGGCTTACTGATATAGACCCAGAATCCAAATAACAATTGAAATTATTCAGGTTTTGCAGAAATTACGGATATTTTAAGCTTAAAAAAAGGAGTTTCAAAAGCCTTATTACAGGTATAAATAAAGGATTCAGGCAATAATATCTCAAGTTAAGATGAACAAATACCTTTGACGTTCATCACCTAATTGGTAACAATCAAGCTGGAGTATGTTATGAATAGTAATTCAATAAAAACCTGCTTTTTTATCTTCTTTATCGGCACCACACTCTTATTTAACTCTGATGCTCAAGCACAACCAAATATCTGCAGTCAGTGGGTAGATTGTAATTTGAATTTAGCTGCTGACCTAAACCCTGTAACTGAAATGAGTAGCAATTTTGTCTACGACCAGGAAAGTGCCCATTTTGTATTTTTTCAGCAAACAGATAGTCCTAATTATGGTAATTATGATCCAACTGCCTACCAGGATATGATTGACCATGTGGAATGTGGGTATCGTTATTTGATTTGTGAAGTAGGACTAACCGCCGTTAGTGCAACCGATAAGTATCATATTTACGTTGGTGATCATCCTAGCAGCTCTGCAACTTATCAGGACTATTTAAAACAGGCCGATCATTTTGTAACTGAGCCCATGGCTTTTGATTATATCTATAGCACCTTAACTCACGAGTTATTTCATAAAATTCAATCAGAGCATTATGCTTACTCAATTTACCAAAATCTCACTGAAGGACTTGCATCATTAGTTGAACAACTCCCCTCAGAGTTAAACTTTTCCACCGCATTAGGAAAAGTGGGTCGTTCAAGCGCATTCACTAAACCCGAAGACACCGGCCCATACAGTTATAATGTTTTTCTGCGCTATATGTTTGAGCAAATTGAGGGGCCTCCACCTTCACCGACTGACGTTAATTCAGACTGGGCTGTTCGCAACCATTTAAGAGACTTTATGGATAGCATTGCTACAGTTGGAGCCAATCAAACCCTTGCGACTTATCTTGCAGCCTATCTCCCGACCGCCCTCACAGCCAATAGCACTGTAACTTCTTTAGATAATCTTTATGATAACTTTCAAGTTGCGCGTTACAGCTATAAAGATGTGGATTCAATATTGCAACCTCGCGCAGCGCTACAAAATAAAGATATGTATATGCCCTTAGCCTGGCAAGACGATTTAAACCTTTATAGCATAGGCAACATTATCGATGTAGGTACGATCATGACTTTTGATAACAGTAATGTAATCTATGGTTATACCCCTGATTTTGGTTTTCAAACGTTTCTCGACGCTGAATATAATATTCTAGAACCTAATCTGGCGACAGTAGGGCGACTAAGATTTGAAAAAACACTATACGATGATTTTATTCGCTTTCAATTAGTCATCAAAGACAATGTTGCTGGCACGGTCATGCGCAGAAAAATACTTCGGGGAACTAATACCTCACAAACCTTAACAATACCTGCTAATGTAACTATTTCGGAAATGGCTCTTATCGTCTATACGGTTGAAGATAGCCCTGTTAATACTGGCAATGGAAAAGTTTATACGATGACTGTTGAAGGATTAACCCCCTAGTATCTTATATATCACTCACAAAAGCAGTAGGGTTTCTTACTGCTTCTTGTGCACCAGCCCATTTCCCTATTATCAAAACCTTAAAAAATAGAACTAATATAATCTTTATAGAATAATATTAAATGCTCTTAATTTGACCACACTCTTAATCTTTAATATGTTCTGCTGGTGCTGTAAAACAGACTAACCAATGACCTGCAAGACTCTAAAATATTCTAAAATTATATTCATAAAGTTAACTATCACACAAAATCACTTTTATCGGTCTGCAAATTTTTTCTTTAAAGTGTCCAAAATTGATTAGTTGATACGTTATAGTATTGTTAGAGAAATTAATTTCTGACTAAAAACACGATATTAAGGAGTTAGAATGAAAAATAATACATATATGTGCATATTACGAAGTCAAGCTGGTGGCTGTGAAAAGCCTTCTCCTACAGATATGGAGCAGATGTATGCAAAATATCAAGCGTGGCAGGAGAAGTTTGCTGATAACATTCTGGATATGGGTAACAAACTTGGAGAAAGCGCCAGCGTGGTAAGACATGATAGCGTTAGTGATGGTCCGTTTATCGAACTGAAGGAGATTGTTGGCGGCTATATGACACTAACTGCAGATACGCTGGAAGAAGCAGTTGCAGTGATCAAAGCAAGTCCAATGGTTGCAAATTCAGGAACCAGTATCGAAATCAGAGAAATTTGCACTCCATGAGATAGCCAATTTGAGTCAAGATAACCAAGTTGAACACTTATTTCGCCACGAGTACGGTAAACTCGTGGCATTGTTAGTAAGCCGTTTTGGTATAGAGCATATTGATGCTGTAGAGGATGCAGTTCAATGGTCAATGGCCCAGGCAATAGAGAGCTGGCGTAAAAAGGCAGTTCCTCAAAATCCGTCAGCCTGGCTGTTTAAGGTTTCTTTTAACCATTTAACTTCCCAGCTACGTACATCTAAACATCAGGAGAAACTGTTAACTAAGCAATCCGTTTTCGATGAAAGTTATTCAACAGTACAAGAGGATATCCCTCTTTCAGGTGAAATGAGTGACTCATTATTAAAAATGTTGTTTATTGCATGCAGTGATTCAATTCCACATGAGTCACAACTGGTATTCACTTTAAAAAGTCTATGTGGTTTTAGCATTCGTGAAATCGCATTAAGATTATTTATCACTGAGGCCAACACATACAAACGATTTAATCGAGCTCGCCAAAAACTTAAGAATCAGGCGACAAAGCTGGAGCTCATCGACGATGCTGAGATGGTTAATCGATTACCTTCAATACAGCATATTTTATATTTACTCTTTAGTGAGGGTTATTTGTCTTCCCATGAAGAGAAAGCCATTCGCCAGGATTTATGCGAAGAAGCAATCCGCCTAACTAGATTACTTACCGAAAGCAAAATAGGCGGTACTCCAGAGAGCCTCGCACTTTTGTCACTGATGCACCTTCATTTAGCCAGAATAAGCACTCGTCAAGACAGTTATGGCGCTTTGTTATTACTAGAACAGCAAGATCGCACCCTATGGAACCAGCAACAAATAGCAATTGGTTTAAATTATTTACAACAATCAACCAATAGTAAAACAATTTCACGTTATCATATTGAAGCTGGTATTGCTGCCGAACACTGCCTGGCTACAACATTTAAACAAACACGCTGGGAAAAAATTGTTGCATCCTATGAACTACTAGAGAAGGTCGCACCATCCCCTTTACATTGGTTAAACAAGGCAATTGCTCTCGCCGAATGGAAAGGTCCGAAGGCTGGTCTGGAAATTTTACAGTCCGCTAACATTCCTGCCTGGCTTGACTGTTCTTATCATTGGTATACAGTACAGGCAGATTTGTATTTTCGTAATGGCGAGAACTTACCTGGAAAAAAGTGTGCAGAGCAAGCAATTAAATTAGCACCAAGCAAAAAAATTAAACAAGTATTAATCAATCGCCTTCAAGAAAAGTAATCTATTGAAAATGGCCTAATAAAAATAATCAGGGAGATCTGTATGAAGTATATTATCTTAACTAGCTTAATCTTAATTAATGGTATGAACTCTCTTCTCGCACATAAAAAATTTGATATAACATATCATAATGGTTCTGGATAAAAACCAACATATTCTGAAATACCTCAAAGTAACGCAATATCTGTAAGCAAACTTGAAAGCATTTTTGATTTCATATTGAATCAATCAAATCTTGAGTTCGATTATTCTTACGGTAGTTGCGAAGATAGAGCCCATGCGATCTCATTGATGCTCTCTTCTATGGGTATCGATAATAAAAAGGTCTGGAATTTTGACCCATATTATATATCGCTTTTCAATGCACAGCAGCAACTTAACGCTGCCGATAAAAGCAAACTGAATACCAGTGTCTACTGGGGGTTTCATGTCGCAGTCATGGTTTTAGTAAAACAGGAAGAGCAAGTTAAATTAGTTGTTATTGATCCTGCAATTGCAGCAAAACCTATTGAAGTCAAAAAATGGTTAAATGCACAAAATGCACCGAGTTCATACTATTTATTTACTGATTCTAAATGGCTTTCTTTTATCACTATTAATGGTTTTAAGTTTAATCAACAACCAATACCAACAGGCTTTCCATCGCTACTCACAGGTGACTTTTATCAAAATACAGGTAAAAACTATGAGGAAATGTGGGTTGCTGAAGGATTGGCTATTAACGATATTGCAATGAAAATGGTTAAAGAAATTGTTAGAAAAAAATCAACTTCCGATGAAAAACGAACTGTATTCAAGAACCTGATCGCCAATATTGATAATCTTACAGACGCTCTAAAAAACAAAAAAATACCTGATGATATTCAACCATATAAAAAAGAATTAGCACTATTTCAGCAACAGTTTATTTTAAGCCGAAAGAATTGGAAAGAGAAATTAGATACTATGAGAAATAATTGAACTTCCACTCAGCCGGATCTTTAGTATTTCTAGCGCCGATAAGGACTATTAATATTAGTCAAAACAGCGTCTGCCAAATTAAGCAAACGCTGTTTCAATCATTCTAATTATGGGAAATTTTTCTAAGGAAATATAATTTTAACTCGATCAATATAACCTGTATCTCTTGCCGCAAGATCAGTCACTTTTAATTGCCAGCTTCCCTGTGAATCAACTGATCCGATTGATACATTGTAACTCTGATTTATATTATTAGCGGAGCCACCACTACGATTATGTAGGTTATAGCTACTTCCATCAGGAGCAATCAATTCAACCACCAGATCCCCTATGTAAGTATGAATTATTTCCACTTCTACTGTGATACTACCTGAATTTCCAGTACGTGAAACAGCCAAAGTACTAGCAATTCCTGACGAGCTATTATCAGGGATATTGACATTATTAGTATTCTCAAAACTCTCACCAACAGTAGATGTGGTATAACTACCAGTCAGTGATGTTCCACTATATGCATTATATCCACGTAACATTAGATAATAAGTTCCAGCCTGAATATTACTAATACTACATGTTTCCTGATTTCCACTCTTATAAGGGCGACAGTCCCAATTGTTTAGAGTGGGTTGTTCACCAAAACGGACATACATATCTGCATCACCACTACCACCGGAAAGTGTGAAAGTGAGAGTAGTTGCATCATTTGGTACTTGCATAATAAAGTGAGTTTCTTCACCTTGCGCACCGGATAAATTAGTTTTGGCGAGACCGTTAATTAGCTCATTTTCATTCGGTGGTTGAACATTAGAAATATCAATAAAAATAGCAGAAAAAGGTCCCCAGATACCACTGGCGTCTTTTGCCCTGACATAAACAATGTGCTGACCATCGCTCAATCCATTAGTATTAATTGTTCCAGTTATTCCTTCATTTGTATTGTTAAAATTCCCGTCAGCTGCTGACAAAGTTACGCTATTTGCGCCAGTAAGCCAGGGAGGAGTATCTATATAGTATTCTGCTTCAGTAATATTTTGCGACGATTCTGTACCATTTCTTGAACTAAAATTAGTGTCTACTGCAGTCGCTGTTAGAGTACCGGTACCACCCGGAGGAATAACACCAGAAGTAGAGCTTCCATTAACGACCAGATTATTGATATCAGGTCCTCCAGGAGTTATATATGGTGTACGAACAACTTTCGCCGCATATACTAATGCCCTCAGATTATCTGGTAGAATTGTATTTTGATAAACTGAACAATTTTGAAAAAAGCTAGTACCTAACTCAAAAGTATAAGCTGCGACTCCAAGTTCACCATAACTAACATTGTCGCTTGTACCGTCTGTTGGGTAAAGTCCAACCGACTGTTGTGGATAGTAGCCATTAAAATAAGAGAACTTGCGCCCCAAAGTTTGCAATGCGGTTCCATTTGGTGCCACCTGAGAAGTACTACCCCATGGCCACAGGACTAATTCACTATAGCTATGGATATCGATATGTATCCCACTCGTATCCGCTGGTGCCGCATCATTATTGTTTGGTGCGCCAATGG
>CBDUHU010000177.1:0-6980 GCA_965366725.1 uncultured Kangiellaceae bacterium | reverse complement strand
GTCAACCCAGGCATTCCAGGAACCCTCTATAGTCAATACCCCGGTCAGGCCGAAGGGGTTTGGTATAAACATTTGTAATAACCAGTAAAATAACAGAATACATATCGCAAATACTAATTGATATTTTAATTCAAAATGCCACACGATCATGGCGCAGAAAAACCAGGCTATTCCAATTCTCAGTAATACACTAGAGTACCTAATTGCATCAGGCTCAAACGGTATACCTTGCCCCCATCCATGATTATAAAAAATCCCTAGAAGAAACATTATACCTAACCTAAAAAATGCTTTTTGATAGCGCGTAGTTCTTTTATGGCATGAAGT
Organism: uncultured Kangiellaceae bacterium; assembly: GCA_965366725.1. Classification (GTDB taxonomy): domain Bacteria; phylum Pseudomonadota; class Gammaproteobacteria; order Enterobacterales; family Kangiellaceae; genus Aliikangiella. The sequence goes on along the minus strand of CBDUHU010000177.1, from coordinate 6,653 downwards.
TTTTTTTATCTTTTCAGGAGCAATTCCCAGAGTAACCCCTGAAAGGAAAATAAATAATGGAAAAATCAAATCATAGAATGTAAAACCATGCCACTGACTGTGCTTAAATTGCAGATCCAGATTTTCAAAGAAAGTCCAACCTGAGAAGATAAATAGTGCAGAAAAAAGTCCTTCTGCTCCAAGTATCCAAATCATATCAAATCCGCGTAAGGCATCAACCGAAAGTAACCGGGCTGGTTTTGTTGATGCCGCTTGAGGAGGCCTGGTAATTTCCTCTGTATTAGTCAGCAAAGTTATTTCGCGTAAAATAGGCTGTGAACATCATAAAGCTAATTACCAGTGACGCATCTTATGACCTTTGATTGCGTAAAAAAGAATAAACAGATAACAGGGTAACGCAATCCAGTAAGCAACTTGAATATTATCCGTTGCATGTGCAATTTTTCCAAAAACTAAAGGCAGAATTGCACCACCTGATATTCCCATAATAAGCAAAGCAGAACCTTGTGCGGTAAATTTCCCTAAACCACTTAACGCCAGTGGCCATACCGCAGGCCAGACCAACGCATGGGCAAGCCCCATCAGGGCAACAAAGAACACCGGATTTGGGATAACTGGAACCTGACTCCAACCCCACAGTATTTCAGATAAGCTATTAGATTGTTGATCCGCAAAAACAATGCCTAAAATACAAAGTGAACCGGCAATTGCAGAACCAAGCAGTGCATTTTTCTGACTAAGAAATTTAGGAATACAAGTAACTCCAATTAGATAGCCAATTACCATAAAGACCATTGTATAAGAGGTTAAACTAGCAAAGTGTTTAACCCCTAACTCCGAGCCAAATAAACCGATAGTGTCACCAGCAATAACTTCAACTCCAACATAAGCAAACAGGGCAACAGCACCTAGAACTGCTTGTGGAAAATGCAAAATGCCAGACTGTTCTTCATTGAGTTCTGTTTCTTCCTGATGATCAATTTCTGGTAATGACGAATACTTGACTAAACCGATAAGAAAAAATAGCACTGCCGACATATATAAATAAGGGATTACCAACCTCTCAGACAAGGCTCTTGTTTCTTCGACTGTCATAAGGCTTAAACTTGCTTCTGAAGTATCGCCTAAGTCAGATAATATCAATGCGGTAAAAATTAACGGAACCAAAACACCAGCGGCCTTATTAATTAATCCCATAATGCTGATTCGCATTGCAGCGCTTTCAATTGGCCCAATTAGCACAACATAAGGATTGGATGCCGTTTGTAAAATCGTTAACCCTGTACCTAAAATAAATAGTGCAAGCAAAAAAACCAGGTAATTTGCACTGTATGCAGCCGGTATAAACCCAAGGGTTCCAACTACCATAATAGCCAGGCCCAGAGCCATACCATTTCGATAACCGGTTTTTCTGAGAACCGCAGACATAGGGAGCGCCATTACCGTATAAGCAATATAAAAAGCAAAGGTAACAAACAACGCCTGAAAATCATTTAGTTGGCATATTATTTTTAGGAAAGGTATTAATGAACCATTGAGCCAGGTGACAAACCCAAAGATAAAAAATAATAGCCCTATGATCATCATTGGTACAAAGTTGCTGCTTGCTCTTTCTTCAGTTTCAATAACCGCTTCCATAAAATCCTCACCTGTCGTCATTGGAAAATTAATTCAGACTACTTGTTCACCATCAATCCAACTAGATATCACTTTATAGTTATCATCTAGCAATACCATGCTGGCTTTTTTTCCAGCAACTAACGCACCATAATGACTATCAACCCCGAGAAACCTGGCCGGGTTTATAGACGCTAGATTAACCGATTTCTCAAATGGTAAATTTAGCAAATTAATACAATTACTAACCGCTTGCGCCATATCAAGTACTGAGCCAGCCAGACGCCCTTCCTGGTCAGTTAAGCGACCATTTTTTCTTATAATTTTCTGACCGAAAAAATCAAATTCAGATTGTTCTGTTCCTACACATGGCATTGCATCAGTGACTAACATAATATTTTTTATTTGCTCAATCGCCAGTTTAGCGCTGGCGGGATGAACATGAATATTGTCCATGATCAATCCGCTATAGCAATCAGTATGGGAAAACGCAGCACCAACCATTCCGGGTTCACGAGAGTTTAATTGTGACATTGCATTATAGAGATGGGTAAAACCGCTAGCACCTGCCATGATTGCTGCGCTTGCCTGCTGATAAGTTGCATTACTATGACCAAGACAAACTTTCACTCCGGCGGCCACTAAAGTTTCGATTGTATCTGTAGAAACATTCTCCGGGGCAACTGTTATAATCACCTGACCAAGATCTTTGCGGCTGAATAGTGCGAGTTCTCTTTCACCAATACTTCTAATATATTTTTCACCATGTACTCCTCTTTTATCCACCGATAAATGCGGTCCTTCAAAGTGAATACCTAATACACCGGGAACACCAGATTTACGAGCCGATGCAACACTTTCCGCTGCCTGCTGCATTTTTTCATAACAGTCGCTGATCAGTGTCGGCAACCAGCCAGTGGTTCCGAATTGTTGGTGAGCTTCACCGATTAATCTAATCGTTTCAACTTCGGGTGACTGATTAAAGAAATAGCCACCCCCACCATTCACCTGGATATCAATATAACCCGGTATTAAAACTCCCTCTCGCGAATTAGTTTTATCTTTATCATCAGTTTTTATAATCGTTTCTATATAGCCTTCTCTAACAGTAACAGTATGATTTTTTAGCAGACTTTCACCATCAAAAAGTGATTTAACATTAATAGAAAAAGAATTCATTAAATAGTCTCTGTTACTTTCTTTAATCCCTTAGGGTTGTCTGGATCTAGGCCGCGTTGTAGTGCAATTTTCTCGATATCAAGATAGAAGCGTTGCAATAAAATCAATGGCGCAATTCGCGGATGAATATTCTCCAGTATTTGATGTAAATGTAACAGATCTGCACCTCGATGAGTAATTTCTCTGATCTGCTCTTGATGGAAGCTGGAAGATTCATCATTAATAGATACATCAATCACTTTAAACCCCGGCTTTAAAATAGCCACGGGGCCATGTAAAAACTCAGCACTACTAAATGCTTCTGCATGTAAAGCACAAACTTCTTTGATTTTCAGCGCGATTTCTTTGCTAACCGCATAGCCAAAACCTCTACCAAGTACCACCAGGCTCGATACTTGGTTTAGATCCGCTAGCTTAATCTGAGCGTCCGCTTTTAGCGCCTGTGTTAAGGCCTCTGGTAATAAATTAATCGCACTGATTAGCGTCTCATCTTTTTTCCAGTAAGCAATCAGTTGTAACAACGCCGATAAGGTCCCGAGAAAACTTTTAGTTGCAGCAACTGATTTTTCTTTACCTACAGATAAGGGTACAACGTAGTCTACAATGGTCGAGAGCGGCGCTTCTCTATCATTTAGCAGGGCGATACAAAAAGCCCCGGCTGCCTTGGCCTGTCTCGCCTGTTCAAGAATATCCGGACTCCGACCAGATTGTGAAATAATGATAACCAGACTATCTTTTAACTTCAGTCGTTGATTATAAATACTGCTAACCGATGGCGCAGCTGCAAATGTCGGTATGCCTAACTCAACCTCGATTAAGTACTTGGCAAACACTCCAGCATGATCAGATGAACCACGACCAACAATCATAACTGAAGCAGGCGGATGCTGCTGTAAGTGATTGCTGATCACTTGAATAATTTTTTGATTATTAGTTACTTGTTCAGAAATTTTTTCACTGGTCTCACTGGCTTCTTTATACATTAGAGTATGAGATTTTTTCTGGGTCGTTAACGAGTTCTGAATATCGTTAATATCTTCCACTTTTGACTGTGCATTATTCATAAAATCAGCTCACCTGTACTGAACATTTTTCTAAACCCTGATGATGTTGTAGCGCGTAATGCACTGCGCCGATTTCAGGTTGATTTAATGGCTCAACAAATCGTCGACTAAGTGTTTGTGGTAATCGTGGCATAATAAACCTTGATAATCCACCAATCATGCATAGCCTGACAGGGTGTTCTCTCAGTAACTTATTTGCCATCTGAATAATATACTCAAGCCCAGCATTAACAATTTTTTGGGCACTGCAATCGCCCTGATCAGCACACTCAAAAACCAGAGATGCTAGTTGTGCAAATTGACGGGAAGAACGACCAGCAATATTTTCTGAAAGCTCCAGTGCAGTATTAGTCGAAAAATATTGACATACTCTGTCAGCGAGCAATGATTGCTCGTGAAATCCATCTCTGACCAATAAGGAATGCTTAACTGCTTCTAACCCCATCCATGCGCCACTCGCCTTATCACCAATAGGAAAGCCATGACCACCAAGAATTGTTTGCTTATCTTCTCGCTTTACAAAACCGCAAGATCCAGTTCCAACAATAATAACAGCACCCTCGAATCCATTATGCGCGCCAATATTTGCAATATCCAGATCCGTGGTCAGGTACATTTTATTAAATGGGTGCTGCCACTGACTAACCTGTTGATACAGACCAGGTAAGTTAACCCCGGCCAATCCAACCCCGGCAATTAGCTGAGAAAAATCTGTGGGTTTACAACCAGCATTAACCAATGCCTGACTAGTTGCATCTAAAATCGACTCAAATGTTTTCTGTAACCCATGAAGAGGATTAGCCGGTCCACCTATCCCCTGACCAATAATATTACCCGCGCCTGTTGAAATGACCGCACGACACTTACTGCCACCACCATCAATCCCCAGGTATAAATAATTTTCACTTTCCCCAATAGATATCACAAGCCATCCTCAAATCATTAATCCTGCAACTTTTATTGCCTACTCTTGACTATTACTATTTAGATTACAGTAAAATGACAGCGCTGTCATTTTATTTTTTAAAAAACACTTATTTTTGGGTAGATTTTACTTTAAGGTTATTTGGGATTAGCGACTTTTAACGTCCGACCTTTTCTTTTACCAGATGGACTCTCACTTCTGACACTGATTTCAACTCCCGGTTTAACCTTAACCCCTGCTTCGCCAGCTGGATACTTCTGCCATTTATTCTGTCCAAGTCTGAACTCCATTGACAGACCGGGAAACGGACTATTTAAGACAAGTATTCCATCATTAACTTTAGCGCCAACTGTCGGTAACCGATATAACCAGTCTGCGCTATCCAGTTTGGGCATTTCTTTAAGAGCAACGGTATTGGCAAAATCCTGCCAATCTCTCTCTCGCTGATCAATCTGCTTTTGTTCCAGGTAATGAGTATCTGGTGAGTATTTTACCCCTTTATGATTGTATTCTGGCTCCCATTCAGCCTTATGCCAGGCTCGTTCGGCTAAGGCTAACAGTCTGGGGAAAAGCAGATATTCTGCAATGTCTTCGGAACGGACCATTTCAGACCACAAATGTGCCTGTATTCCACTAAACTTCTTACCTTTAGCCAGGGGCAAATAAGCCGCTTTGTCCTGACTTTCCGACTTTGACCGATCATCCAACACCATAGGCTGGTTTTCTCTGTCGTTCCATATTTCAGCATGCAACGGAAGGTTTTCTGGCATAAACTCAAAAACCTTCCGACTATTTATACCTCTGGCTCCCCAATAATATCCTCGCTCTTTAGGATCGGCCTCATAGGGAAAGTCAAAATAGGTGACATCAGGTAATGACAAAATAACTTGCCAGTTTCTATTAGCCAGAGTGTGAGCAACCTGATGCCCTCCCCAGTATAAAGGAGTCCAACTGTTAACCTGAACCTGTTCGGGCATTGCGCCAGGATCAACCAGGGTCATGCCATCGCTCCACCCGGCAGCCTGAATATTTATAGACGCTAAGAAGTGGCTAACTCTTACCACAAAATAACTTGCCAAATCGTCAATTCGAATACTTTCTTTCTGAATAAATTTGTTACATTGAGGCGAGGCTGTCCACGCGCCAGGTGTTTCATCTGCACCAATGTGATAGGTATTTAATGGCACCCCAACCTGTCGATGCATTAGTGCAACTTCACTAATAACTTTTTCAACAAATCGATAAGTAGAGTCCATACATACATTGAGTGTGTTATCAGAGTAAAACTGAACTGATGAGTAACGGCTTTTATCATTAATATCTGATAATAAAAACTCTTCTGCTAACTCTTTCTCTCCTTTCTCTAAAAATTTCTTATATCTTGCCTGCATCGAAATAACCGCTGCACGGGAATGCCCTGGCATATCAAACGAAGGGATCACTTCAATATGCCGTCGCTTAGCTTCAACCAGCAGCTGTTGATAATCTTTGGCCGAAAAGTGTCCGTTGTTAATATTTTCTTTATCAGGTCCGCTGCCCAACTGAGGCTTCAAACAGGACAGCTCGTTCAAGTCAAAACACCTCTGTCCACCAACCTGGGTTAATTCAGGAAGCCCCGGAATTTCCAGTCGCCAACCTTCATCATCAGCTAAATGCAGGTGGAGTTTATTCAATTTATAAGCAGCCATCTGATCCAGTAATTTCAGCATAAAATGTTTGTTACGGAAGTTTCTTGCAATATCAATATGCAGGCCCCGAAAGCTAAATCTTGGTTCATCAACGACCTTAACTAGCGGAAGTGTGTTAACAGTGGGCACATATAAAGCAGCTAACGATTGCAACCCGTAAAAATACCCTTGCTCTCCACT
>CBDUHU010000176.1:0-6987 GCA_965366725.1 uncultured Kangiellaceae bacterium | reverse complement strand
TAGGGTCTTCTACCGTGAGAATATTTCTGGAAGTACTATTGAGTAGGGTTAAACCAGCATAGAGAGTCGTAGTTTTTCCTGAACCAGTTGGCCCGGTAACAAGGATAATTCCATGGGGTTTATGCAGAATGTCACTCATTTTTTGCATTAAACTATCAGGCAAGCCTAAGTGAGTAAAGTTAAGCCTACCTGCTTGCTTATCGAGTAAACGTAATACCACTCTTTCTCCGTGGCTCGACGGAATGGTTGAAACACGGACATCGACGCCTCGATTGGCTATTTTTAATGCTATACGACCATCTTGTGGAATCCTTTTTTCCGCTATATCAAGTTTCGCCATTACTTTTATTCGTGATACCAATAGTGGTGCCAGTTTTTTGCTGGGGGCAAGAACTTCCCGCAAAACCCCGTCAACTCTGAAACGAACCTTGAGATCATTTTCGAAAGTTTCAACATGGATATCAGACGCATTCACTTTGATTGCTTCGGTTAGCAATGCGTTAATCAGTTTGATGATTGGCGCATCATCATCAGCTTCTAATAAATCTTCTGTTTCTGGTAACTCTTCGGCAAGTTGAAAAAGGTCCATGTCATCGCCAATATCTTCCATCGCAGCCATCGCTTCACCAGAGTTATCCTGATATACCTGAGCCAGGATGGCCTCAAATTCATCATCATTAACCTCTGAGAAACTAATCTCTGCGTTGGCAAAGCGCTTTGCTTCAGCAATTGCGGCAAGCCCAGTGTCCTTTCTAACAACCGCTTCTACTCTCTGCTGATTTGTTGTTGATTGGTTTATCGCTTCTTCTTCCGGAAGCTTGAACACTACGCCCTGACGTTTAGCAAAGGTAAACGGAAGGCGTTGTGGTTCAGTCGTAGAATCTTCTTCTGCAACAACATCGCTATGTTCCACTAATGGTTCGCTATTTTCTGGCGAATTAGATTCTTCTTGTTGAATAAATTCACTGACTGACATAACTGTTCCTTACTTCTGTGAAGGCTTCTCTTCAGGGTTAATGTCATGTTGCTCTAGTGATTCTTCAAACGAAGGCGGTAATGCTAAAGCTTCGTTCCACTCAGGCAATACTGCGGAATCAACTGATGGCATTAATGAGATGCCCCGTTGTTGCCAGTCCAACTGTTGAGCTCTGATAAAATTATATTTGCTCGAACTTACTTCATTAAAACTGTTCATATCGTTGATAATAGTTGGTCGAATAAATACCATTAAGTTACGTTTGCTCTTATTGGTAGCTTTTGATGAAAATAAGCTGCCAATTAACGGAAGGTCACCTAAAATTGGCACCTTTTGAGCACTTTCCTGAATGTTGTCGTCGATTAATCCACCCAGTACGATTGTTTGTCCGTTAGACGCAAGAACTGTTGTATTAATCTGACGTTTATTGGTGACAATGTCCGCACCGGTAGCACCTGCTATGCTGGAAACTTCTTGTTCTATACTTAAGCGAACCGCATTGCCTTCATTAATTTGTGGCGTTATCTTTAGTTTGATACCTACGTCTTTACGCTGAATTTGCTGGAATGGATTTGAGTTATTATTGCCAAGAGTAGAGCCAGTTATAATTGGTACTTCCTGACCAATACTAATAGAGGCTTCTTCATTATCCAGAGTCGTTAAACTTGGGGTTGAAAGTACATTAGAGTCAGTGTCTGAGGCTAGTGCTTTTAGTAACCCTGCCCAAGATTTATTATCAGTAAAGCCTAATAACGCACCTGTAGCGCCTGCGAGTACCTGGCCTAAAGCAGTACCATTATCACCATTGTTGGGGGTCTCAGTAGTAAAGGGTTGGCCATCAACGATTTGGGTAGTTGTTGTCCCAGGTTGTCCTCTATTAGCAAGTACACCACCTAACACCTGACCCATTGAAGGTGAGCTATTAGAAAAATTAATGAGTCCAGCTTCAGTCGCCCATTGAACGCCAAGTTCTTTTACTTTCGCATCTGAAATTTCTACAATAATAGCTTCAACATGAACTTGTAAAGGGCGAGTGTCAAGTTGTCTGATAACCGAATCAAATGAGCGCATAATATCTGGCGCAGCGGTTACAACTAATGAGTTGGTTTCAGGGTGTGCTTTAATTGAGTAGTTTTTATTATTTCCTCGACGAGATTTATTTTTATCTTTTCCATCTTCCTGTTCAATGGACTCGCCAACGCCCTCAAGTAATGTCGCTAAATCTTCTGCATTGGCATACTTTAAATGAATAACTTTGGTATTTCCATTATTACTAATCTCAGAATCCAGTCTTGCTATCAGTGCTTTTAGTCTTAATGATGCTTTGCTGTTTGCACTGAGTAATATGCTATTGGTTCGTTCATCGGCAACAAATTTTACCTTATTAGCAGAAGCGCCTTTTGATTGTCCGCCTTGCTTTTCGAGACTTTCCATTATACGCACCACTTCGCTTGCTGATGCATGCTGTAGTGGGATAACTTCAATATCTGCGTTACTTTCTTTATCTATCTGACGGATGATTTTAACGATACGATCAAGGTTAGCGGCAGTATCATGTAATACCATGACATTGGTCGGCTTGTATTGGGCCATCTGACCCTGGGTTGAAACTAATGTCCTTAGTAGTGGAACTAATTGGCCAACATCAACATTATCAACCTTGATTACACGGGTGATTAATTGATCGCCAACATATTTCTTTCCACCTTCAACATAAACCGGCACAGAATCCTGCTTGGCAGCCTGGAGCTGTTCTATTTTATAGATACCGTTAGTTTCTACTGCCGAAAATTGATGAACATTTAAAACACTTAAGAATAAAGCGTAAACTTCTTCTTCATTCATTTCATGTTGAGATATAACCGTCACCTTTTTATTCTTAACTCTGGGATCAATGATAAAGGTTTTACCTGTTATTCGGCTGACGCTTTTAATGAAGACTTGAATGTCGACTTCTTCAAGATTAAGCACCGCTTTGGCTGCAAAAACTATCGGAGAACAAAAAATCAAGCCAATAGCGAGCAAAAATGCTTTCATTGAATGACTTTTAAAGCGTGTATTTGTTATTCTATTTTGACTTCCTGAACGCACCATCACAGTCCTACTTTCTCATTTAAATTCAACAATAAATTCAGCGACTCGTTATTTCTCTGAATTTCTATATCAAGTTCCTTGATAGATTGTGCATCATTCATCAAGGTCATCGCCTCTTGCATATTGGTTAGTGGTGTACCATTGATTGAGGTCACCACATCTCCCCTCTGTAACCCCAGATCTCTAAAAAGTCCCCGGTCTTTACCTGGGGCAATTTTAAAGCCTCTTAGTTCGCCATCAACAAAATGGGGGCGACCACTAATTGCATCTGAAACACTTTTGGGGTCATCAATCAGTTTATTACGGTACCTGTGTAATTCTCGACTAAGTTTTTGGTTACTGCGCTTATCAATATTTTTCTTCTTGCCAGATGTACCAGACTTTTTCTCACCCAATTTAGGGGCACTAGCTAATAACTCTCCAACTTCCAGTTTTAGAATTTCATCCCTTCCGTTGGTTTCCAGCATTACCCGGTCGATATAGACATGGCGTAAATACACAGTTCCGCTGACTTTCAGTTTTTCATCAATAAAGTATACGGCTTGCTTTCCACGGTCATCTTCAATAATTGCATTAGCCTTTTTCTGAGTATCAGCGGCGTAGATACCGCGTAATTTCAGATTGAGTTTTGTTTCTGGTGCATCTCTGACCGGTTGTTTGACTTTTGGTGCTTCTTTTGTCGTGCTACCAAATAAATTTAGCCCGGTTAGTGCATTGATGTTAATTTTTGCTGATGACTGGGATGCCGCTACAGCTTTAACCTTTATAGGTCTAAATTCTGTGGGTGCATTAAAATAATCAAACCAGAGCCAGAATATCTTAGCCAGAATAAGGACTACAAATATCCAACCAGCCCACTGTACAAGTGGTAGCCATTTTGAATAGTTGTTTAGCCAGGTGTTTGATTTTAATTTAGAAAAATTCATTCCATCCAACATTTACCGTTTGATTCCTCATTTGGAATCATTGAAAACCATCGCTTTATGAGAATATTAGTATGTAACTTCACTACTATACCTCGTGTATTACTATATAGGGGAAATTCTATCAATTGAGCAATGCTCGAATAGCTCGAATTCCCTTTATATTTATTATTATTTTCCTGTGCTCAGGTCAGTTTAACCCGTGTTTCTTACTAATTAAACAAGTTTGGCTTGTGTTAAACTGAGTTTAACACCAATAAATGCTTAAAATTGTGATACTTGAGCACTATAAACGCCCCATTTTATAAAATGGGGTGAAGAGAATAACAAAATATTTACCGGTGTTGTAACTTTTTACTATTTGGATGGGAATATGTCACAGGAAAACAGAGTTAGGCTGGATAAGTGGCTTTGGGCATGCCGCTTTTATAAAACAAGAGCTATTGCCAAAGCAGCAATAGAGGGAGGGAAAGTCCATTATCAGGGACAAAAGCCAAAACCAGGTAAATTGGTTCAGCTTGGTGATCTTGTTAAGTTACGCCAGGGACATGATGAAAAAACGGTTAAGATTGTCGGGTTAAGCGATAAGCGCGGCCCCGCACCAGTTGCCCAGACGCTTTATGAAGAATCAGAAGAAAGTCTCCAGAAGCGCCAGGAAATAGCTCAAATGAGAAAAATATCGGCCCCTGCTACAAGTGGAAGACCGGATAAAAAACAACGACGACTTATTCATCGTTTTAAGAATATTCATGATTATAATCCCGATGCAGAAGGCCAATAAATTGCTCTTGAGCAGCATCAATAACCGCTGATAGGGTCAATAGAAATATTTGTTTAATTTTTATGCAAAATCGAAATAGCCGCCAGCTATTAACTAGTGTATAATGCGCGCCTTTCGCGATAGCGACCCCCAGATTCAATTTTGAATTTAAACTTTATAGAGTAAGAAAATGGCAGACTTAAGCAAATACAGAAATATTGGTATTTTTGCCCATGTTGACGCGGGTAAAACGACTACCACTGAAAGAATCTTGAAACTGACTGGTAAAATCCATAAAACTGGTGAAGTTCATGACGGTGAATCGACTACTGACTTCATGGAACAGGAAGCTGAGCGTGGTATTACTATCCAGTCAGCTGCAACGACTTGTTTCTGGAAAGATCATCGAATGAATATCATCGATACACCTGGACACGTTGACTTTACTGTTGAAGTATATCGTTCATTAAAAGTTTTGGATGGTGGTGTTGGGGTTTTCTGTGGTTCTGGTGGTGTTGAACCCCAGTCAGAAACTAACTGGCGCTATGCAAATGAATCTGAAGTTGCACGATTGATATTTGTGAACAAATTAGACCGTATGGGTGCTGATTTTTACCGAGTTGTAAAGCAGGTTGAAGATGTTCTAGGTGCTAATCCACTAGTTATGACTTTGCCAATTGGTACAGAAGATGACTTTGTTGGTGTGGTTGACGTTTTATCGCAAAAAGCTTATGTATGGGATGACACTGGTCTTCCTGAAAACTACGAAGTTCTTGATGTTCAAGCAGATCTAGCTGATAAAGCAGCAGAGTATCGAGAAATGCTTGTTGAAACAGCGGTTGAACAAGATGATGAGTTGATGGAAAAATATCTTGAAGGTGAAGAGCCTTCATTAGAAGATATTAAACGCTGTATTCGTAAAGGAACTAATGAACTGGCTTTCTTCCCGACATACTGTGGCTCAGCATTCAAAAACAAAGGTGTTCAATTAGTATTGGACGCGGTTGTTGATTATTTACCTTCACCAACAGAAGTTAAACCACAACCTTTGACTGATGAAGAAGGCAACAATACTGGTGAAGTTGCGTTAGTTTCTATTGATGAACCTTTACGTGCTTTAGCGTTTAAGATAATGGATGACCGTTTCGGTGCATTGACATTTATTCGTGTTTATTCAGGGGTACTAAAGAAAGGGGATACTTTGTTAAACTCTTTCACTGGTAAGAATGAACGTATTGGACGTATGGTTGAAATGCATGCTGACGAACGTACAGAGTTAGATAGTGCCCAGGCTGGTGATATTATTGCGGTTGTTGGTATGAAGAATGTTCAGACAGGCCACACATTGTGTTCGACTGATCACCCTTGTACTCTTGAGCCAATGGTTTTCCCTGATCCGGTTATCTCGATAGCGGTTAAGCCAAAAGATAAAGGCGGTTCTGAGAAGATGGGTATCGCAATTGGTAAAATGGTTGCTGAAGATCCTTCATTCCAGGTTGAAACAGACGAAGATTCTGGTGAAACCATACTTAAAGGGATGGGTGAACTTCATCTGGATATCAAAGTTGATATCTTGAAGCGTACTTACGGCGTTGAGCTTGAAGTTGGTCAACCTCAGGTTGCTTACCGCGAAACGATTACTCAGGAAATTGAAGATAGCTATACTCACAAGAAGCAGTCGGGTGGTTCTGGTCAGTTTGGTAAAATTGACTATCGAATCAAGCCGGGCGAACCAGGTTCTGGCTTCCAGTTCGAATCAAAAGTTGTTGGTGGTAACGTTCCTAGAGAATTCTGGCCTGCAGTTGAGAAAGGCTTTAAAGGCATGATGAACGAAGGTGTATTGGCTGGATTCCCTGTACTTGACGTTGAAATTGAACTGTTTGATGGTGGATTTCACGCCGTTGACTCTTCAGCTGTAGCATTTGAAATTGCGGCAAGAGGCGCATTCCGCCAGTCAATTCCAAAAGCAGGTCCTCAGTTGATTGAACCAATCATGAAGGTTGATGTGTTTACACCTGATGATCACGTTGGTGATGTTATTGGTGACTTAAACCGTCGTCGCGGCATGATCAAAGATCAGGAAGCTGGCGCAACCGGCGTTCGCATTAAAGCCGACGTACCTCTTTCAGAAATGTTCGGTTACATCGGACAACTGCGTACGATGACATCTGGTCGTGGTCAATTCTCTATGGAATTCAGTCACTACATGCCTTGTCCTCAAAACGTAGCTGAAA
>CBDUHU010000175.1:0-6988 GCA_965366725.1 uncultured Kangiellaceae bacterium | reverse complement strand
ATCATTAAAAAAACGGCTCTTTACGTTGGAAAACGTACTGGATGGGCTGACATCTCCAACAGTGCTGTTCGATCTTTTTGGAAGAACCGTTCACGTTAACAAAGCAATGGACCAGTTGATCGCAGATATTGATTTTAAACTCTACAATAATACTGCTTTGGAACTACTTAGTCATGTTACAGGACTACAAAGAAACGAAGCCAGAGGAAAGCTTAGGTTCATGATTTTAAATCATGCAAAATCAGAATTTCTATTGCGCAACTTAATACCAGGTAATGATTACCTGTTAAAACTACGTCCAATAAATGCCAATCAAAGTGACCGCGATGATATTCCTTTTGAAACAAATGGCATACTATTTGAGTTTATCGACGTCACTGATGTAACTACTATTGCTCTTTCAAAAAGAGATTATTATCAACGCTATTTTTACGAATTCAAAAAAAATTATGAACAGAGCAAAATCGATCTGCAACTACAAAAATTTATCGCGTTAGGTGAACAGACATTAGCCCGCGGCATGGATTATTCTGAGCAACGTGTAAACCCCATCAGAATTATTAAGCAAGCAACAGTATTGAGTAGTAATATTGCAACCAAAAACTCATTGAATATAACACTGGACGATTCAGATCTCCCTCCTATATTGGTATCAATGGATGCCCAGTTGTTCAAGAGTATTATACTCGAGGCATTAGCAATCCTGATTGAAGATGCAATACAGGGTTCAGATATCTTGATCACTATATCAGAAGAAAATACGCTGAACATTAGTTTGAAGAACGTTGGTTTTGGAGTAAGTCATAATCGTCTTCAAGATAATATTAGCGGCGCATCTGAATTTTTTGAAAAACAGCTAAAAAGTTGGAACCACTCGCTCTCACGATGGGATCATCAGGTTGATGCAGAACACAAGGTTGGTTCAGGAATTGAAATTTTATTTAAACTCAAACTCTATGCTTTTGCACTTGAAACGGAATTAAGGCTTAGCCACTAATGTTAGAAATTTTTCCCGCTGGTGGCCTCACTAGCTCGGTTATCACAACTGTATGGGTTGGTATTTGGGTCGTAGCGTTAATGAATTTACGCTTCGGTACACCTCTCTCCGGGTTGGTTGTGCCGGGGTATCTGGTTCCTCTATTTATCATCAAACCCATTACTGGTTTTGTGATCCTGATTGAAGCCATAGCAACTTATTACCTGGCTAAGATTATCGGCTACCACCTGCCGCGCAAATTCCAATTTGCTGAAACCTTTGGCCGTGATCGGTTTTTTATCATCGTGTTATGCAGTGTGCTTGTAAGAGTTTTATTTGATGGTTATTTACTGCCCGATGTTTCAGCCTACTTATCACTTTGGGATATTACTTTTACCTGGTCACATCAGCTGTATTCTCTCGGCTTAGTTATCATCGCACTAACGGCTAATGTCATGTGGAATGGTGGGTTACGTTATGGACTAATTGTTATCACTAGCCAAATTGGGCTAACCTTGTTAATCGTACTTTTTATTCTCACCCCGCTCACTAATTTTAGTTTAACTAATCTGGGCTTTCTTTATGAAGATGTTGCTATCTCCATAATTGCGGGACCAAAGGCATATATAATTCTACTGATAACCGCCTTTGTTGCTTCTCGGCTAAATTTGCGATATGGCTGGGAATTTAATGGAATACTAATTCCAGCGTTATTAGCTCTACAATTATTTATTCCTGAGAAGTTAATCATTACACTATTAGAGGCTGTTGCAATACTAATTATTGGTAAGTGGCTAATATCAACTCCCTGGTTTAAACAATTAAATATTGAAGGCGCGAGAGAAATACTTCTATTCTTCAACATTAGTTTTATATTAAAGATAATCACAGGTTTTATTGTTGGTGCCTTTTTTCCAGATGATAAAATTAACGATTATTATGGTTTTGGGTATTTATTATCATCTTTACTTGCTCTGAAAATATACCAAAAAGGACGCTTAAGCCAGATTATCCGTAGCACAACTCAAACCGCGGTTTTTGGTGGTTTATTTGCAATCGTTGTTGGCTTTATTATTCATCAATTATTTTTAGTATCCACTACTCAGCAGGGCAATATTAATTTATCAACGATCAAACAACAGACAATTGCTTCAAGCGTCAGTGAATTTCGAACTCGTGTCTACCGAACACTGATCCAGAAAAACTCTCTTTCCTTATCACCACAACAGGCAGAGAGTTTAACTAGTGCAATTCATTATTTTGAGAAATATAGTCAGCTTAATGATACAAAGTCCTTCGAAATGGGATTGACGAGACTGAAATCCAAAGGATTTACTGCGACCCGATTACCCGACGATGTTTTAGCTATTTCAAGCCAATCTATTGATGCACCATTTTTGCTCCTATATCGGTTATATTCAACAAACAAACTATTATTAAGTGTTCCTTTTTCAATCGAAGAAAAAAGTGCAGCTGATGTGGCCAGTCTATTTTTTACCACTTTGTCCGCTAAGATACTATTTTTTGATAGTGAAGAACGCTATTTTACAAAACCGCAACTAAAACATACACAACGTTCAATATTAACTCAAATTATCGACCGATATGATTATTCGGCAATGCAATTTCGCTTTCAGCCGTTAGAAGCAGAAGGTTCTTCAGAAACGGAACAGAAAAAAGAAAACAGATTAGCGATCACTGGAGAATTACGAAAAGAAATTCCAATTACGCTATGGCAGTCATTATTGCCAGACCTGAACATAAGTTGGGGAAAAAGTGGACTGGACTCAGTACTTTCCAAAGCAAACAACGAATTTGCCGAACTGATTGTCGGCATATCAGGTATTCGAAGGCTAATGGCCGGGGCCAGAGAGAGTGACTTTAAAGACAAGCTAAATTCACTACCGATTGAGAAAATAGAAATTCGTCCATGGCTCGAACAACAATTACAGAACCTGTCTAAAAAAGGCAGTCAGAAATATCAACTATGGGAACCCAATGAACTCATTCTATGGAATATTGAAGTTATTGAACCATTATTAGCAATAAGAGAACAATTTATCCAAGGAGAATCCCTACTATCGCTTTCTCCTCAATTAGAAAAAATTAATGACTTTCTGCTCGTTTATGACTATCAGATCGCGCATATGACCGATCACAAAACTCGCAGTAGCTTTCTAACACTTCGCCCGATGAATAGTCGAGGTCAGGCGAGAGGCTGGGGATATTATTTCTTCAGTATAACCTACAATCAACCTTATTATGTTCAGGCACCACATCCAATCTATGAGAAAGACACAGAGCTTTTTGGCTATGATTTGGCACAGATTTTAAAAGCAAAAGCATTTATAATGGCTGGCGCCCATCCTCTTACCCGATCCGATGGCAGCGCTGATGTGGTTAAGTTTAAGAATAAGCACTCTCTTTTTAATTTAGTTCACCAAGCATTAACTTCATTTTATAAAACAAGACCTGCATTAATAGTTCAGGTACGAAGTCATAAGCGAAATTTGATTGTTCCTGCGCCAACAATACTATCATTCAGGCATCAAAAATTGCCAGAATCACACGCCCCGCTGTCGCAACAACTAGTTCAAACTCTCAACGATTCTGGCGTTAGGTCAATTGAACAGGATGGCAGCGTTTTGACAGCTGGCTTTGAAATGAGCGACTCTATACAGTCAAAATTTTTACGTTTTTCAGAAAACACTGAAATGGTGACTATTTGGCTTTCCCCTGATTTACGTTCTTCCTTTACCCTTAATAATTTCTCTAAACTCGCAGTTTTAGCACCTGAGATAGAGTACCCGTCTATTATTGATGTTTCTAGCTGGTTAAAAAAGGCTAAATGGTTAATGCTGGAAAAAGAGCAACAGGCTAGAATAAGTCAGCAAATTGAGCTTTTTCTAGTCGACAAGAATATATTGCAGCTTGCTAAAATAACAGCAGAATATCCCTCTCTACATTGGCGTGTTAACCAGGATAAAGATTCAAAACTTTTCTTGCTTTCATTAGAATCAAACAACAATGAGCTGGTAATAGTTTTAAATCCATCAACATTCTTTAAAGGTATTTCAATTGATAACCATAAAAATAGTAATAGTATAAAAAGGTTACTAGGAATATTAGGCTATATGGAGTTATCCAACTAAGATGCAAAATTTCTTTTTTATCATAAAGCTTATTGTCTTAACAGCCCTGCTTCTGGTTTCTTTTTTTATTACCAGGTTTTTTTTGGATTGGATGGAAAGTGCGTCACTACAACCGAAACTTATTCCAAGTACCCGTTCTAGTGTTGCCTATTTGATCAAAGACCAGTCAATTCAATTCAAAGTCCCATCTTTTGCTAACAGTAAGCTAAGAATTATTACCAACCTGGTATTTGAACCTTCATATAAAGACTATGAAACACGCTTAAATTATGCAATACAAATTCAAGGATTCAAAGCAAATGGCGAGTCTATTTTTATTCGTACACTTAATCATATTTCAGGCTTGCCTAAACAACAACTAAACAAAGATAACGAACTTCTGGATGCAAAATTTATTCGTGATGATACCAGTCAATATATAACCGCAACGGGGCAGGCAGTTTATCTGGAAAATAATGAGCTACAAGCTGACTCAATTGTTGTCAGGTTACACAAGAAAGCACCTCAAAGTGTCGGTTTAATTGTCCGAGCCAGAAGCCTTGAAAAACTCGATCGAGCTGCCAGTCAAAGTAGATGGCATCACTTGAATCAGGATAGCAAGGACAGAGTTGTTCAACCACATATATATGATGTTTCATTAATACCATTTGAAGAGAAATTAGAATCAGTAGATCACCGCTGGCATAGACTCGGTATAATGGGTAAAGATACTCAGGGACTCAAGACGGTTCAATTTTATGAAGTTGATGATGCCTGGTATGATGACTATCGCAAAGAAGACGAATTGCTCAGTGTAGAACATATACTACTTGATAAGGATCTCAAAGCGTCTCTTGTTATTCAAAATAAAGCTCCCTTCCAGCTAAAATTTGCAACGACTCAAATAACACCTTTGACTTGGCATTGGTACGGTTATTCTGGTGCGGAAATGACCGGTGAATCTAAACTGGATAGCCCATTTATTGACTTTAATCTGGCACCGGGACTTCTCGTCTTAACTAGTCAAACCCCACTTCAGATCAATTCAGAAAGTAATGAGAATACCTTATCCGACATACAACATATGCGTCTATATCCTCTTACATATGGCGATTTACATTTTAACAATGTTGATCAGGGAGACGGAAGTCATAACCTGATGCGACTCGATTTGCGTTTTCTAGCGTCTGAAAAGAACATGAGCAATTTACTGATTGAAGGATTTGATATTAATGGCAAGATAATTATTAGCGAAAAGATTAAACCACAATGGGAAATAGACCAATTCCAGAGAGTCATTGATAAGACAACGCAAAGATTAAGAGTTACCAAGGTTCAAAGTAAAGTTTATAATTTGCCAAGAGCGGTACAAACAGTCAAAGTCAGCGGTAACTCCTCAGCACTGGTCAGTATGTATACAAAGAATCAAAATATGCCATTAATCGTTCGTCTTCCACAAGAAAAACATTTGTGGATGCGTGATGAATACAGCGTTAATGCATGGCTATACCATAAGCCAGAGGAACACTATCAACTCTCTTCTGATGGCTATTTGTCGACCTTACGATTATTTAAGTCTCCAGCAGATATTTATCTTGAATCTTTCAACTACAGTAGCATTATGCTTGAAGGAAAAGCGGCTTATGAAGGCTTTGTTGAACTCGACCAATTTGCACTACAAGAACGTCCCTACTCTCACAATACTTATTATCAATTGCCTGATATTAGTTCCGGTAACACTCTGTTAGAGCCCTCAACGGAGTCGCTAAATAACAGTCGCTCGTTACGCCTTTATTACACTCAGAATTCAACCCAGCTTAATCAGGTAAAAATAAACCTTAACGGGCGATTAATTGATTATACGCTAGTCGGTCAAAGTGGACGTATTGATTTACCAATTAAAGAAAAGGTGCCAGTCAGACTTAATATAAAAGGCCAATACCCGCTAACATGGTACGCTAATGAGTGGCGGCATGATATTAACGCCAGAGCATTTATTCGGCGCTATTTTTTTGAATTAAAAGATGATCTTTCTCTTGAACTATCTAATTATGAATTATCTCAGTTATCAGTAACAGTACTCTCTAGTGATCAGCAGAAAAACGTCAGTTATCAGGTTCAGGTACAACACCCGCTTAATCAAGCTCCTGTTGATAAACTAACCCATAGAAATCGACTGGTTTATTTACAACCTGATAGTACCCGCAGTGGTTTCCTTATCGGCAAAGATGAAAGCGGCTATACACTTCAGAGCACAGCAGCAATTCCTTTTCACTCCGATATTCAGTCAGAAAAGCTCAGCTTAAAAATTCATAATCGTACTAGTTCAAGCTATTGGATAGCGTTTAGTCAATTGCAACCGGTAACCATGAACTCAAGTAACTGGAGCCGACATGAAAACTAGTTTTAGAGAAAAAAGCATCATAATATTGATTCTAACTTCATCATTTTCATGCGTTCGAATAAGCGATAAGATTAAATAAATTATGTTAAAATATATCCTGATAACGACTTCCTTATTTCTAACTTCCTTTATCGCTCGTTCTGAAATAGATTATTGGGGAGCGCCAGAAATAATTATTGATGACCGAGTTGTCGAGTATTGGGACAGTGGTACTTCCTTGAACCTGGAGGAAGAACAGTCAACTCAACTGTTTGTCAACGGAGAGCAACAGGTATTACTTTCATTTAGAAATTTTGAAGAATTGCGTTCAACAAGTTTGTGGCGCACTTCTGGTTCACATTCAATCTCTTTGCTGGATGAAGAACTTAACTGTTTTCCAACAACAAACTCTGCTAGTAAAGAAAAGAAAAAGTATGATTGTTTAATTAAGCCGCAAGCTAGTAGTTACCTTCTGAGAATAAACAATGAATCACAACG
>CBDUHU010000174.1:0-7042 GCA_965366725.1 uncultured Kangiellaceae bacterium | reverse complement strand
CGACTGATTCCGCATCGACTGATTCCGCATCGACTGGTTCTGCATCGACTGGTTCCGCATCGACTGATTCCGCATCGACTGATTCCGCATCGACTGGTTCTGCATCGACTGGTTCCGCATCGACTGATTCCGCATCGACTGATTCCGCATCGACTGGTTCTGCATCGACTGGTTCCGCATCGACTGATTCCGCATCGACTGATTCCGCATCGACTGGTTCTGCATCGACTGGTTCTGCATCGACTGATTCTGCATCGACTGGTTCTGCATCGACTGATTCCGCATCGACTGATTCCGCATCGACAGACTCTGCATCGACAGACTCTGCATCGACTGATGCTGCTTCTACTGATTCTGTTTCTACTGATTCTGTTTCTACTGACTCGCTGGCATCATCCGTAATTTCACCCGGCTCACTTAAACCAAGTTCAGGATTTAAGTCATCTAAATCTTTAATCTCCGCCAACGATGGTAACTCCTCCAGACTTTTCATATTAAAATAATCCAGAAATTGGCGGGTAGTTGCATAGAGAGAAGGCCTGCCTGGCACATCTCTATGCCCTACAACTCTAATCCACTCACGCTCAACCATTGTGCGAATGATATTACTGCTCACTCCCACTCCACGAACTTCTTCGATTTCTGCACGAGTTACCGGCTGTCGATAAGCAATTAAAGCCAATGTTTCCAAATAAGCTCGCGAATACTTTGCAGGCTTTTCTTCCCATAGTCGACTTAACCATTCAGAATATATCTGACGTGCCTGATAACGAAATCCAGTAGCAACTTCTTTTAATTCAATTCCACGCTCTTCACAGTCCTTTTGTAGTTGAACAAGGGTATCTTTTACCCGGCTTGCAGAAGGACGCTCTTCGTCATTAAACAATTTCATCAACTGCTCAACGCTCATTGGTTTTGCAACCGCCATTAATGCAGCTTCCAGAATGTTCTTAAGTTTTTTATCTTCAATACTCATTGGTAATTATAATCTCAAATCCAATATTCTCAATTTTTCAAAGTCAACTTCAATTTTTCACATCTATTATGCTAATGTAAAACAAATGCACTTGATGTTTCGGACACTAAACCTATTGAATTTTTGCCCGAATATGAATAGCAGCATAAGGCTCAGCTTGAATCAACTCAACAAGCGACTCTTTGGTCAACTCCATAATCGCAAGAAACGTGACCACAACTCCCATTTTACCTTCCTCTTCATTAAACAAAGAGACAAAATTAGTAAATCCCTCAGCAGATAGAATTGCTAATACGCCTGCCATTTTTTCTCTAATCGATAATGTTTCCTTCTGAATATGATGATGGGTAAACATTTCAGCCCTCATCAACACATCCTTAAGCGACATCAGTAGATCTCGCATTTCAATATCAGGCAAGGGTTTAGACACATGAAGTTCAGGCACTTCAGAAGATGCCTGAAAAGTGTCTTTTTCCATTCGCGGTAATTCATCAATGTCATGTGCGGCCTTTTTAAACCGTTCATATTCCTGTAAACGGCGAATTAAATCGGCCCTTGGATCATCTTCTTCATCATCAATTTTTGGACGTGGTAACAACACCCGGCTTTTGATTTCAGCCAACATAGCAGCCATCACCAGATATTCCGCAGCCAGTTCCAGATTGATTTCCTTCATTATTTCAACATATTCCATATATTGCTCTGTAATATGAGCAATTGGGATGTTAAGAATATCGACATTTTGGCGCTTAATCAGATATAAAAGAAGATCAAGTGGTCCCTCAAACGCCTCAAGAAAAACTTCCAATGCATCAGGTGGAATATAGAGATCTTTAGGCACATCGCTCACCGGTTCCCCGGCAACAACCGCAAAGTGCATTTCCTCCTGGGAATGAGTATCACTTTCAAGAAATGTGCTTTGCACAGGAGAACTAGCACTATCTGGCGATAACGTCTCAGGTTGTGAGCCTTCGGCTAACAAATTATCTGTATTCTCGTCACTCAAACTTTCAACATCAGTCATTATTTATCTATCAGTTACTTATTGCTACTATTAAAAACCACTATATTGCCTGATATAGTATTTATCGGCGATATGAAAGTCCCATCTCTGGCAACATCCTTTGTTTTTTCGCAACCTTCAGCGATTGTCCTATGAATTGGTTCAGGATTATCTCAAGACCCCGCCCCACTAGCCGTCTCCGAGCCAAGACTCAACCGCATCAGAATATACTTAATACAGTTACCAGGCAGAATATTTCTCGGGAATACCATTCACTCTCGTTTCGTAGACCTGAACAGTCCAATCCAACTACCTATAGAACTGTCAATATTGACTCAATAAAGCAGCATTATACCCAAGCTCAGGCGAAAGGGTTAATATTATATTACCGCGAGTTAAATTCACGGTAATAATAATAGTGCACTTTATTTGGCTAATAACCATTTAGCATTTGACCTGAGATATTTGCCCAGTTATTTTTGACTGATGGAAGCACAACTAAACTGCTATTTTTATTTCAATGATTTCTTTCGTCACAGAAGGAAGGTTTTCTAATGTTTGTAGCTCAACTAAACAACTGAAAACCTCCTGATAATGGAGGTTTTTTTTATCCTCGTTAATGCAACTGACAATTAATCTAGAGAATTTCAGGAATCAATATGAACGACAAGACTCATAAGGACGATCAGGAAACCATCATCCCATTAGGTGATATTCGTAAGGAAATCAGTCAATTAGACGACAATTTACTTTCTCTTTTTGCAAGAAGAAGGTTTCTAAGTAAAGCTGTTGCAGTAAATAAACAAACAGATCTACGCCCTATACGTGATCAGAAGCGAGAAAAGGAGTTGTTAGAAGTATTGATACAAAAAGGTAGTGAATCGGGGCTGGACTCTCACTTTGTGACCAGGATATTTCATGCCATTATTGAAGATTCTCTGGCGATTCAACGGGATTACTTACAATCTCAATCAAATCCTGACTATCAACAGCACTCAGTTAAGTCAATAGCCATACTCGGCGGCCCTGGGGCATACTCTTATCTAGCAGCCAAAAAACACTTTAGTAGCAGTAAAAATAATTACCTTGGTTGTTCGACATTTGACAAGGTGATCAAAAGTGTTGAACTTGAAAAAGCCGACTTTGGTGTTATTCCAATTGAAAATACAACATCTGGTGGAATCACAGAAGTTTATGATCTGTTACTGGACTCAAGCCTGACAATTATTGGAGAAGAGAAATATCCAATTAAGCACTGTCTGGTTGCCACCCCGGATACTCATCTGGCTAATGTCAGTAAAATACTGGCGCATCCGGAAGCCAGTAGGCAATGTAACAAAAATATGAAAAAAATAGTTTCAGCCGATGTCAGTCTGGTATCAAGTACTGCAGAATTGTCGCAGATAGTTCACAGGGAGAACTTGCTGCCATTGCCAGTGAAAAATCTGCATTGCAATTTGGTCTTAAAGTGCTACAGAAAGACATTGCAAACCTTAAAGAAAATACCACGCGCTTCCTGATTCTTTCCAGACAAAGCCAGAAAGTATCAACCCAGGTGACTTGTAAAACATCGATTGCACTTTCTACCGGGCAAAAACCAGGCTCACTGGCAGAAGTCTTATTGGTATTTAGAGATACTAATATCCCACTGACCAAACTTGAATCCAGACCAATAGCCGGAAAACCCTGGGAACAGATGTTTTACATCGACATACAGGGCAATATTGCAAATAAAAATATTGAACAAGCACTGGAAGAAATATCAAAACTATGTCGCTTTTTAAAAGTTCTCGGCAGCTACGCGACAGAAGATATCAGTGCCACAAAAGTTTCAACCAGTGCGCTCAGCAAGGCTAAAGTAAGTGCCATTGAAGATACTACGACGAATGAACAGCAAGCAGTCAATACCGACGAACAAACAGCCAAACAAACAGCCAATGGCAATAAAGGACGTAAAAGCTATCATCTTGCCAGTCGTGAACACAAAGCAGAAGATACGATTATTGAAGTCAAAAATGTTAAAATCGGTGGTGATGGTTTTGTCGTCATTGGCGGACCTTGCGCAGTTGAATCATCCCAGCAGATAATGGCTTGTGCAAAGCACGCTAATGAAACCGGTGTTAGTGTGCTCAGAGGCGGATGTTTTAAGCCGCGAACTTCTCCTTATAGCTTTCAGGGATTAGGCTTTGAAGGAGTTGATTTACTTCAGCAGGCAGGTAATAAATATCAATTGCCAATTATCACAGAAGTGATGAATACAGAAGATGTTCGTCAAATTGCAGATCATGCAGATATGCTACAAATTGGCGCGCGTAATATGCAAAACTTCTCCCTGTTAAAAGCGGTAGGCCAGATTAACCGTCCTGTTATGTTAAAAAGAGGGTTAATGGCTTCTGTTGAAGAGTTACTCAATGCCGCAGAATATATATTAGCGCAAGGTAATATGCAGGTATTCCTGTGTGAGCGCGGAATTAGAACCTTTGAAACAGCTACCCGCAATACCCTGGATCTGAGCGCTGTTCCTCTGTTAAAACAAATGACCCATTTACCGATTATTGTTGATCCCTCGCATGCGGTTGGAAAAAGAGAGTTAGTGGTGCCTATGGCAAAAGCAGCTAAAGCAGTCGGAGCACATGGTGTAATGGTTGAATTTCATCCTGATCCATTAAATGCCGCAAGTGACGGCGAACAGGCGCTGGAGTTTAACCAATTTGCAAAAATGATGGTTGAGCTATTTACCAAATAAGTAGCACTCATAAAATAACCATCGGAGGAGCGCTATTTTAAGCGACAAGTGATACCTTTTAGAAGGCCATTTTGTTAGACTGCATGCCTAAAATCAGTACTAATGTAGAACACAATTATGGCAACAGGCAACTCATTCACTCCTCCGGTTCAGGTTACTCTAGCCTCATTTGGGAAAAAGCTTATTGCCTGGGTATATGATCTGCTGGGCGCTCTCGCCATATTTATACTGTCTTTGGTAGTTGGTTATCTATTGGTATTGATCATCACTTTGCCCTGGGCGGAAAATAGTGAAGCTGTTTCTGCATTACTCAGTCAAAATCCTCTTTGGCTAATCTACCTGGCCGCATCAGTCCAGTATTACTATGTCTGGTGCTGGGTAAAAGGTGGCCAAACAGTTGGAATGAAGACCTGGCGTTTAAAACTATGCAAACCAGACGGTAGTCTGCTTAGTTGGAAAGAAGCTTATATCCGTTCATTTATATCACTGGGCGGGCTCGCCATTTTTTGGAGCCTCTTTGATTCTGAAAAAAGAGGAATTCATGATATTTTCTGTGATAGCCGGGTAGTACTTTTGCCAAAAGATAACAAGAAGCAGGATAAACCTTTAATTTAACAGTCTTTTAAATCAACACAAGCTACTTAACAAGTTTAGAATACTGTTAACGTTAGCTAACATTTTAATCAAATTTATACATGAGAATCTTTGCTGCTAATGTTAGGCTGAGCATTCCTTCAGTTAGCCGAGCTTTACTAAAAAAAGCTCAGTTTACTACTTAAAACTAGCCAAAAGAATGATAATAACCATGAAAAATATTTTACTCAATACGGCACAATTATTGTTCTGTAGCTTTTTATTAAATAGTAATATAGTCATTGCGAATTCGATTTCGTTAAAGCAAGTAACTGCTGATGTTTCTTTTCTTGCTGATGATAAGTTATCTGGCAGAGCAAGTTTTTCCCCAGGCATTGATCAAGCAGCAGATTATATTGCAAACAGATTTAAGCAAATTGGTTTATCTCCAATTGAAGGTCAGAAAGATTTTAAACAATCATTTAATCTTTATCGCGTTCAACTTGATAATATTGACGTGATGCTGGATAAATCCAGAGTCGCGCCGGAAAACATTCTATTACTCACCAGTTATCAACAATTAAACTGGAATGAAAATAGCCAGCTAAAAACTTTATCAATTAATAAGGATGATAACTTCAGGGAATCAATGTCATCAATTAATCAGCAAACTGACGACTTAATTGTAATGGTTGATAGTTCGCACAAGAAGGTCTTTAATCGCTACAGAAATTATTTTTCAAAAGGACTAAATCGTTTTAAAATTAACCAGGGTCCATCGGCCGTATTTATTCTTTCTGAGCAAAAAAATGTCACAAATTTTTCTGTGGTTGCACGCTCGTCTATTGAGAAAAAGAGATTAACTAATGTCGTTGGTAAGCTGCCCGGAAAAAAACAGGCTGAAGACTCTATTCTCTTTTCTGCCCATTATGATCACCTTGGAACCGTAAACCACAGTGACAATAATGAAAAACAACAAGATACTATATACAATGGCGCAGACGATGACGCCTCCGGCACAACCGCAGTTATTAACCTTGCAGAATATTTCGCCAGAAAAAATAATAATCAACGTAGTTTGATCTTTGTGGCATTTACCGCCGAAGAAATTGGTGGCTTTGGTTCGCGTTATTTTTCGGAAAAAATAAATCCAGATAACATTATTGCAATGCTAAATATTGAAATGATTGGAAAGCCTTCAAAGTTTGGTTCTGGCGAATTCTGGATGACCGGCTATAAGCGCTCTAACCTTGCCAGCATTCTTAATAAAAATCTTAAATTTTTCAATAAGGAGGTATTTGAAGATCCTTATCCAGAACAACAACTTTTTTATCGCTCAGATAACGCTACACTTGCCAGAGAAGGAGTGCCTGCCCATAGCCTTTCAAGTTCTGAAATAGACAAAGATACACACTATCACCAAGTGTCTGATGACATCCACAGCCTGGATTTAAATTCAATGACTCAAGTGATTCAATCAATCGCAGAATCTGTTGGCTCTTTAGTTGACGGGACGGATACTCCATCTCGAATTGAGACAAAAAAAATTAAAAAGAAAACCAATTATTTCTGATATAAATAATATAATTCGTGCTTGTTAATCATTATTATTTACTGAACATTTAAATTATATCGTTCAAATAAATACGAATTATGAAATAACATACCACTGAATAATACTCCCAGATACCAATAATTGAGAATATTGGTTGGTCTAATTAATATCAAAAAATTCAATAACAAT
>CBDUHU010000173.1:0-7047 GCA_965366725.1 uncultured Kangiellaceae bacterium | reverse complement strand
GAACGCGCATGAATATGTCGCTGACTGATTATTCAACAAAATATTCGGCAATATTGGAACTAAAGGACCACGATGAAATATATTTGTTTCTTATTTGTATTTTTAACTGTAACCAATCTTCACGCTAAAGCTGACAGAGAGGTGATTATACAGTTGATGAACGAACAGGAGGCTGCCTGGAATAAAGGTGACCTGAAGGCTTTTATGCAAGGGTATTGGCGCTCTGACAAATTGGCATTTATTGGCAAAAATGGGATTAAGTATGGTTGGCAGACAACTTTAGCTAATTATAAAGCTTCCTATCTGGATAAAGCAGCAATGGGGAAGCTTAAGTTCGATATTATGCAAGTGGAAGTTGAGGGTGATAGTGCATTTGTATTGGGGAAGTGGAAGCTTATTCGCCAAGATGATGCACCAGCCGGGTTCTTTACACTTTATTGGAAAAAAATTGAAGGTGCATGGCGGATTGTTATAGATCATTCAAGTTAACTAGCTAGCTTTTACAGAAAAATTAAGATAAGTTTGCCTACTTGGATTGTAACTCTACTTAATTTCTATGCATTCTAAAAAAGATTCTTTATTAAAACGTTGGCACAGTTTACGGGTAAATCCCTCGGCATGCGCAAAGAAGTGGGCTGGTCAGTATTGGCAAGATATTAATGGGTTGAAGGTTGTAGCCTGTCAGTCTTGTCCCAGCTATAACCAGAACAAAGCTGAATGTTCAATTAACTTTGGTTCACCGCTTCGCAAGTGTGTTGTATCAAGTATTGAGGCACATCTTCACAACTGCAAAGATCAAGATGTTCTAGAGGTTGGCTTTGGTAAATTTAAGCTAGCTAAAAAGCTGGTACAGCGGTCAGGTGGAACCTGGACTGGTGTAGAACCTCGTAGGCCACAGAATGAGACTCCAACTCTAGGTAAAGGGGGTTATGGTCATGCTACCGATATACCATTTGCTGATGCCACATTCGACAAAGTTTTTGCAATCCAATCTGTTGAGCACTGGGGGCAAAAAGCTGGCGGAGTGAGAAAGCCATCCTCTTATAGTGAGTGTTTTGCTGAAGTTGCTCGCGTTTTGAAGCCGGGTGGAACTATCTATCTTGATGCGCCTGTGCATTTTCATGGGAATGAGATGTTTATTATGGGGGATGTCGAAAAAGTAAAATCATATTTTTCTCCATCTCAATGGAAGAATGTCCAAATTGAGCAATGGCGTAAAGATTATTTGCCACTGGAAAAGTTCACACCCCCAGAGAAAATGGTAAAAGATTGGCCCATCGAAATTACCAGTTATTCGCCTGATGCAGTTGAAAAAGCTCAGCATGAAGGTGTTGTCTGGATGATGGCAATTACGGCAGAGAAAATATAGTAGTTTTAGCTTTATTGATAATAGGTTATTTAAAAAGAGGTATATTACATTGACTGACTCCACTGATAAACCAGTAATCGATTATGGGCCGCTCAAGCAGCTTATAGGGTTATGGAAAGGTGATAAAGGTATTGATATTGCGCCTGAAGATGATGGTGAAGAAAGAAATATTTATCATGAAGTTATTAAGTTTGAGCCTGTTAGAGATGTTAGTAATGCTGAAGAGCAAGAGCTGGTTGCAATACGATATGAGCAGGTAGTGACCCGTCATTCTGATCAGAAGATGATTCATAATGAGTGTGGTTATTTATCCTGGGAACAAGAGACTAATTTGCTGATGAAGTCATTTTCGATTCCCAGAGGTGTTGCGCTAGTTGCCGGAGGAAGTGTTTCTGAAGTTGATGGTTCGCTTACTTATCAAGTGGAAGCTGCGCAAAATAATCCAGACTGGGGGATAGTACAGTCACCTTTTATGCAACAAAAAGCACTTACAAAGAGTTATCAGTTTTCGATGCAAGTGAGTGCTAACCAAATGAAATATAGTCAGTCTATGATGCTGGATATTTTCGGTAAATCATTCGAGCATACGGATGAAAACCAGTTGACCAGGGTAGAGTAGTCACCAAAATAGTCAGATTTTAAACTTGAACTTCCGGACTTTACAAAAATTCAAGTTCTGAAATTTTTTCTTCATTACGGATAAGCTCTGCTGACACCAGTTCCGGATAACTATTGGTTTGATTACGACCATGTTCTTTGGAGTAGTAGAGCGCTTTATCTGCCTGACTAATTAACTCTGATGGTTGTGCAAATGGAGTATGTTCTGAAAGACCAACACTAATGGTGATGGTGCCAACCTGCGGAAAACTGTAGTTTTCAATTTTTTCTTTTAGTCTGTTAAGTATTATTTTGGCTTGCGAAATAGTGACATTTGATAAAATGATAGCAAATTCTTCGCCGCCAAAACGAAAACACAAATCATCGTCCCTGAATGTTGCATTCAGAATTTGACCAAGAATCACTAATACCTCATCACCAATAAGATGACCAAAGGTATCATTAACTATTTTGAAATGATCAATATCTATTAGGGCAAGGCATTTTTTAGCTCCAATCTGGCGTCTATTCCTATGCTGAATACCTTTACATATGGTTTTTACTTTTTCATTGAAAGCTTGTCGGTTCATTACGCCAGTTAGTTGATCAAAAGAGCAGAGATTTATATGACGTTGTTGGTTGATAAATACATTTGAGAGAAGTTTGAGTTCCTTTACTTCCTGAGAAGTCAGGTTTCTCCCAATATAACAGTGGGCAACTCTGATATCTTCAAGGTAGATTTCTAAATTAGCACTTTCAGGCGTATTTTCAATAACAATCGAAGAGCGGGTAAATTCATTCAATTGGCTATATTGAAGAAATTGCCAGTTTAACCGGGTATTTTTGAGTGTTTTCTCTGTGGCTTGAGTAAAACTGCAACGAAGTTTGTCGACCTCTCGTTGCGCCGTTAAATCAACCACAAAGTTACAAACACAGAACTCTTTCAGGTTTGAAGACATAAAGTTGAAGTTTCTCAAATAAAGAAGCGAGCGTAGATTAGCTTTGTTATTACTTGTATCAATGTAATTATTATTTACCGTCAGACTTTAGTGTATCAACTATTAGTGAGTTTCGGGTAAACAAATAAGAATTCGTGTTTAAATTCAGTAAATATTAACTAAAATATCTCTAATCCAGAATGCTGGTATGTTGGAAAGCGGTAGAGCGGAGCCAGGGAATGGTCGAGGTTATATTAACTAGTGATTAATAATAACCCCGACTTAAGCTGATCAGATTGTTAATTCGCAGCAATTACCATTGCTGTGACCTCTCCAAATCCGATACGTGCAGCTCCTTCTTTTTGACACCAACCGCGCATTATCACATTGTCGCCGTCTTCAAGAAAAGTTCGCTTCTCGCCATTATCTAAAGTAATTGATTCCTTGCCTCCCCGGCTTAATTCAAGCATAGAGCCAGCTTCTTCATGGGTTGGACCAGATTGTGTTCCACTTCCAAACATATCACCAGCTTTCAAGTTACATCCATTTACAGTGTGGTGTGTAACCATTTGGGCTACGGTCCAATAGGAATGTCGGAAACTGGAAAGGGATAAATGACTTGCAGGTTCTCCACTTTCTCTCATTTTCTGGGTTTCCAATTGAGCTTCCAGTTGAATATCAAATGCACCTGAATTGCGATTATGCTGAGATTCAAGATAATCCATTGGCTGTGGATCTGATTCGTCTCTTGTCCAGGAGGTTCTGTAAGGTGCCAGGGCTTCAGTAGTTACAATCCAGGGTGAAACGGTCGAAGCAAAGTTTTTCGCTAAAAATGGACCTAAAGGCTGGTATTCCCACGCTTGCAAATCTCTAGCAGACCAATCATTAAAAAGACACATGCCAAAGACATGGTCTTCTGCATCTTCAATGTTAATTGGCTCTCCCAGTGTATTTCCGTTTCCAATGTAAATTCCAACTTCCAACTCATAATCCATTCGTTTACACGGAGCGAAAACAGGCTTGTCAGCATCAGGGGCTTTCAATTGTCCTTTAGGCCTTTTAAATACTTGTCCTGAAACATCGATGGATGATGAACGGCCATGATAACCAATTGGTATCCACTTGTAGTTTGGCAGCAATGGGTTGTCAGGTCTAAATAGCTTTCCAACTGCTGTTGCATGGTATATCGAAGTATAAAAATCGGTATAGTCGCCTATTCTACAAGGAAGGGAGTACTCAGCGTCCTGTTGACTGACTAAACAATCAGATAGCTTGTCCTGTGCATCAGAACCTTCGGTTAGTGCGACTGAAAGTGCAAGCCTTAGCGCCGACCAGGCACTTTTTCCCATATCCATAAATTGATTGAGTTCCGGGGCATCACATGCTTCCAGTGCTGCTTGTGCCTGTCCTTCAAATAGTGCAGTATTTTTAGCAGCTGCAAGGTCAATAATTTCATCACCAATTGCAACTCCTCCACGAAATGCTTCATCTGAACCGGTTCTTCTAAATATTGCAAATGGTAGATTTTGAATGGGAAAGTCAGTATTTTCCTGATTAGCTGATTTCACCCAGCTAACCAATTCTGGGTTATGAGTTTGATTAAGCATTACCTTAAAGGCTCCTGAAATAAATTCTTATGTTCGATTGAGTACGTAGTGTGACCTGTATTATAACAATGATCATCAGAAAGGCTAATTAAGAGTCTATGAAGTTGATAGAGGAATTGAATGGAGATTATTCTAAAATATGTTGTTAGAGAACTTAAGCCAGGTAGTGTTTGATATTAAGAAAGCGTTAAGCTGACTTGGCCGTGTGTTTTTTCAAAGTGTTTTCATTGTCTAATATGCTGTTTTTATTAGTGATATCAACCTTCAGTTATTGGATTTTGTTGCTGCAAATAGTACCTGAAAAGTTCTGTTTGATAAAAATAATGTGAATAGATGACAATTAAATTGACCTCGTTACAAAAAAGCTTATTATAAAAATTAGCAATTGAGATATGAACCAGGAGGTTGAAGACTGTTTTAATGGATGATATTAAGCTTGTACAGCTTAAAGGGTCAAAGGTTACCGCTGTTAGACAGGAGAGAAAACAAAAAATTCTGTCAGGATTAACCGTGATTGTATGTCTTTTCTTTTTACCCTTTGCGATGAAGAATATTTACTTCGGACACTATTGGCTAGGAGGTGTGCAGATAGCCTTTGTCGTTAGCCTGATTGTTAATCTGCTTGCATTCAGACGTGGTGTTGAATACCCCATTCACCACTATATTGTTATATTTCTTTTGATCACCACCTTAGTTCTGACGGTTAGATTACTGGGCGTTTATGGCTTGTTCTGGGTTTTTCCAGTATCAATGGTTTTGCAATTTATATTGCCACTAAAAATGGCCAATATATTTAATGCGATAATTTTTATTTGTGTTGGCTATCTTGCATGGGAGCAGCTTGAGTTTGGTATCGCTCTCAGGTTTTTACTATCGCTGATGTTAACACTCATCATATCCAGTTTGTTACTAACAAATATTGATGAATTGCAGCAAAAATTACGAACTGAATCATTGATCGATCCATTAACCGGTGCCTTAAATCGACGACAATTGAATTTACATTTAAAAGAGGCTCTCGCACAAAAAAAAAGGAACAATGTACCTGCAGTCATTATGATGCTGGACATTGACAACTTTAAAAAAATTAATGACACCTATGGTCATGATTTTGGTGATAAGGTTATTCAAAGTGTTGCTCTGGTTGTTAAGGACTTAACCAGAGAAGTAGACCTATTTTTCAGAATTGGTGGTGAAGAGTTTATCTTGTTGATGAAGGATACCGATGCTACTAACGCATTAAATATCGCGAATAAACTGAGAGTTAATATTAAGCAGCAAAAACTTGTTGAAGAGCTTACGGTTACTATTAGTATCGGGGTTTGTAGTGCAAGTGGGGAATTGACCGAAAACTCCTGGCTAAAAAGAGTTGATGAAGCCCTTTATCAGGCTAAACATTCTGGCAGAGATAAAGTCAGGTATTATGCTGAATCAAATGACAAAGACCTGTAACTATTGATAAGACTTAACTAAATTCATAATATGTTCAATATTAAACAGTTGCATATTCTGCTTGTGGAATGTCTCAATCTGGCGTTCATCTGGAAATGTATAGTAGCGAGCTTCTCCTGATTGAGCCATTGAATCTGGTTTTATACCGGAAGCAATTAAATTGGTAGCCTTGATCATACTATTACAACCGGGTTGGTATAGTTCGATAAGGTTTTCCAGATAGCTTTTGTCAGAATCAAGCTTAAATGCCAGTCTGTTTACTATTGGGCCTGCATCTATAGCAGCGTTATTAATATAATGAAGTGTCACGCCATACTCTGGTTCCCTATGGTACATTGCCCAGAATGTAGCCATGACGCCCTGATATTGCGGAAGCAACCCTGAGTGCAAATTTAGCACCCCGTGTTTAGGAATATTAATTGCCTCCTGATGCAAAATTTTGCCAAACCGAATCGACAATATCAGTTCCGGATTAGCAGCGCGAAGTTTCTTAAGGCCTTCTGGCTGATTGATATTATTCAGGCTGGTAATTGGAGAGTCTAGCTGACTGGATAGTTGATCAAAGCTCAATCGCCGTGAAGTGTCGCTTCTATTATTGGTCTGTGGACAAAGGATTTGATTAAAGAGTGGTTGCTCAAAAAAACCAAGTGTTTCAAGTGCACGTGGTATTTGTCCCTTGGTATTACCGACTTTTTCTGATACAAAAACAGTTAAGCGATGCTGGGTTAATCCTTTTACCAGATAGTTGAGGGCAATATTACTGGCGAGATCATGATTTAGTAGAATGGTAATATTCATTTGACTGCTCTCTTTAGCTAAATCATAGCGGTTTAATCATATCAATTGCTGGATCTGACTGCTTGTTTCTCATATATTGTAAAAAAAAACGACAAAAAACAATATGAAATATCAACAAGCTCTTATTAAATTGTCAATATTACTGATTGTTGTGATTATTGCGGTAATGATTGTTCGAACCGTTTTATTTTCACCTGAAAGCAACAATCTAACAACTTCAGTTAACATCGAGCTCGATAGACAAGAAGTGGTTGGTCATTTAGCTGATCTCAGTAAGTTCAAGACA
>CBDUHU010000172.1:0-7054 GCA_965366725.1 uncultured Kangiellaceae bacterium | reverse complement strand
ATAATAAAGCGACTGTAGAAGCCCCCATTCCAAAGCCGTGAATTGCTTCAGCATGTTCTGAGCCAAAGAAATAATAAAGAGAACCAAGCCCTAATAACCCCATAGAGGCAACCGCCAGCCCCATCACTGAACCACCATAAAACGCAACCGTTAAAGCTTCTGATGCGCCCTTTTCCTGCGCCGCTACGGTGGTTCGAACATTGGCTTTAGTCGCAGTTAACATTCCGATGTAACCAGCAATTGCCGAACTTAATGCACCAACAATAAATGCTGTAGCGGTGTGCCAGGTTTCAAATCCGACAAACAACAAGATTGCAATAACAATTAAAAAACCGGTTAAAATCGTGTATTCTCGACGCATAAAAACCATTGCGCCGTCATGAATGTCACCTGCAATTTTAGCTGTTTTTCCTTCTCCCCCAGAATACTTCTGAATTAATAGATAAATAATAAAGGCAACAACAAGCCCTACAATGCCAAGAATTGGCGGTAATTGAACAAGATCCATACTTCCCCCACAGTTAAAAAATAGCTTTCTAACTAGACTATCAGGCTTAATGCCTATCTTTCATTTAGGCTAGCAAGAGAATTTTTATTGATTTATTAAAAACAAGATCACTAACGGGCGAACCACAACATGGCAAGGATCACAAAACGCAAAATAGCGCTATAAAGTGGTAGCCCAATTGCCATAGGTACAAGTTTTATTTAAGTTTCAAATACCAAGAAACCGCGAAAACCCATGACCCTGTATAACAATAAACTATATAGAGGTAAACAGACGAAAATAAGTTATTTTAACCGATTGATTTTTAAGCTATTTATTTATTTTTTAATGATGGTTTATTTTGCACCGCAGTATCGATATAATACGCGCCCGATTTTATTGCACAGAAACAAGTACGGAAAAATGAGCCTAAATAAAGTACCAGCTGGCAAAGACTTGCCAGAAGAAATTAATGTCATCATCGAAATTCCTGCTCACGCAGATCCTGTTAAATATGAAGTTGATAAAGAATCTGGTGCGATTTTCGTAGATAGATTTATGGCAACCTGCATGCATTACCCTTGTAATTATGGTTATGTTCCTCACACTTTGTCCGAAGACGGCGATCCTGTTGATGTGTTAGTACCATCACCTTTCCCGCTACTCGCTGGATCTGTTATTAAATGTCGCCCGATTGGCGTGTTAAAAATGACTGATGAGTCTGGCACTGACGCTAAAATATTAGCTGTTCCTGTTAGAAAATTGACACCTATTTACCAGGGAGTAACTGAACCATCAGACATGCCTGAGTTATTATTGAACCAAATTCAGCATTTCTTTGAGCATTATAAAGATCTTGAGCCTGGTAAATGGGTTCGAATTGATGGTTGGGGAGATTCCTCTGAAGCCAAACAAGAAGTCATAGAAAGTGTTAACCGATATGAAGAAGCGCCAGAAAAACCAGCGTTCTAGTGTCGATTTCAGCTAGTGATCATCAAAAAAGGCGACTTAACTAATGTCGCCTTTTTTGATCGCAAACTTTTCACCAGAGGCTATTTAACTACTTATAGCACACCATATTGAGACTCAATGCTATTTTGCATTAACCTCATTCGAATACTAAATTCATCACGTAATACTGCAAACGCTGGCACGTCACGAACCTGATGAAATGATGGATCGGTTTCAGTCCACCAGAAGTCAACAAAACCTTCCTGAACAGACTGTCTTAATAGTGCAATGGCTTGTTCCGGCTCGTCATTTAAAGCGGCCAATGCTGCCTGCTGGTAACGTACTACTTTGTTGTCAAACCCCTGGTTGGTTAACAACTGAATTTCCTCAGCGACCAATTTAAGATAGTGCGCAGTCTTTAGTGCGTTGCCAACACCTTGATACGCTCTGGCAATAAATAGCTGAATACGAATGGTCATTTCGTCAACTCGATTGTTGTTACTATGCCTGATTAAGGCTAATGCGTTGCTTAGATCATCAATTGCGAACTGCCATTTTTCCTGTTGCAAGGAGCCTAAACCACGCCAGAATAATTCACTCCAATGACTGCTATCTTCTTTGAATGTTCCGGTCCATTGGTGAAAATCTCTGAAGTTCCCTGACGCAATCCATAGCGAGGCTTGCAAGGAATAGAACTTCTCATTATAGTCAGCTTTCTCATTTTCCAATAGTTCATCAAGATTGAGTTGAGCACGTTGAAATTCACCCATAGAAATAAAAATTCTACTCGAATTAACCAACCACATGGTGTCATCTTCACTTAGCTCGGCAAAGCGATTAAACATCGAATAAGCCTGATCAAGCTGACCGACCGAATAGCTGACATCGCCAGCAATATCATAAGCGCTCGCATAATTCGGGTTATTTCTAACCACAACATTGAAGACATTCATTGCTTGCTCGTATTCACCAAATCTGATCAGATCTTTTGCCCGGTTATAACCAACAACGGCTGCCCGAGGATCAATTTCATAGGCCCTTTTTCTTAGATCCGCACCACTAACAAAATCTCCCTGCTGCTGAAGTACCGTCCCATACCACATATAGGCTTCAGCTAACGATGGATTGATATCCAATGCTTTAATAAAATGTTCCTTGGCAACCTCCAGTTCCTGGTTAACTTCATCAACAGTCTTTTCTTTCTTTAGCTGACTCGCTAGTTGCCAATGCATTAAACCCTTAACGGCATGAATAGCTCCCAACTTTGGGTTTAGCTCAAGCGCTCTGATAATTTGAGGTTTAGCCATTGACAGGGCTTCAGAAAAATCGATTAACCCATAACTAAATTGTAATAAGTAGGTTTCTGCCAGCATCGTCATCGCTTGAGCGTAACCTGCATCAATTTCCAGCGCTTGCTTGAAATGCACAACGGCTTTTTCTAAATCACTTTTACCGCGGTTACGCAGCAATGCCAAACCTCGAGAATACTCTGCCATTGCAGCAATCATTTCTGTTCCCGGTTTCGACAACTCTTGTTCAGCTTCACCCAGAAGACTTATTTTTAATTCATCAAGCACAGATTGTGAAATCTCATCCTGTACCTTAAATACATTAGTCGTATTACGATCCCAGGTTTTAGAGAAGATATGGACATCTTCATCGGCTTTGACTAGCTGAGCGGTAACTCTGATTAAATCACCAGAACGTCTGACACTACCTTCTAAAATATATTGAACTCCGAGTTCCTGAGCAATTGTTTTAATATTGATATTGGTATTTTTGTACTGAAATGAAGAAGTTCGAGCGACAACTCTAAGCTTTTTATTTCTCGCCAGAACATTTAACAATTCTTCCGACAAACCATCAGCAAAATATTCATCCTCGGTAGAATCACTAAAATTAGCAAAAGGTAACACTGCAATGGCTTTTTGATTATTGGACAACTGAAAAGAACTCTCAGCGACAACAAGCTCATTGCCACTTGCCTGAACTGGTTCACTTACACTGTTATAGTATAGATAGGCCGCACCTGCGCCAAATAAACTGATTACTGCTAGCTCAGCAATACGAGCACCAATACTGGCATTGGCAACTCCTGCTGACTGCTCCTGTATTATCTGATTGGCTCGCTTTCTTTCAATTTTTATGT
Organism: uncultured Kangiellaceae bacterium; assembly: GCA_965366725.1. GTDB lineage: Bacteria > Pseudomonadota > Gammaproteobacteria > Enterobacterales > Kangiellaceae > Aliikangiella. The sequence goes on along the minus strand of CBDUHU010000172.1, from coordinate 3,467 downwards.
CCAACATCCAACCAGCAACTAATGCTAACGGAAAACCGGCGAAAGCAACCAGTACCATCGATGACATCACCTTGTCTGAGATCCCCAGAACAGGAATCAAAATATCGGCAATTTGAATAATTCCCCAGGCGACCGCAGCATAAATTGTTGCGGCTTTAAATATTTTACGCGTTTTAACTTCTTCCCAAAGCCCAGACATTAATGTGACAGTCCTAATACATAATAAAAAACTGATATAAATATGATAACTTATAAGACGACAAGTTCAACAAAATAGACGAAATTATAATGCTATCAATCTTAAATTTGTTTCGATTCAACGAATCATGGTCTAGATCTTGAGTAATTTGTGGTTTAGCATCCAGACAGACTCTCTGTATTTTAACTAGTCTCGCTTTATCCCGATGTCTCCGCTGACTGTTGTCATCCGAATAGTTGCATCCCCACCACCCACACTAAACCTTAAATGGTGGGAGTTGATAAAAGTACTTTTAGGCTGATGATCTGATATTTCATTAGTAATGTCTCCTCCAGGGGCAGTTTCCATTGTAATATCAGCACTCAATTCCCCTTTAACATGGTAGAAGGCTTCACCGGAAACGCTACTCATCTTTAATTCTCCATCGTCATTTAACATACCGGAAATATTACTGTCCCCAGAAACATTCGAAATATTTGCGGACTCGATTTGATTAACGCTAATCGCCAAGTCGGCGGCAACACTACTGATATTCAATTTACGGCTATCCACATTGGCTTTGAGATCGCCACTAACCGTTGAAATATCAAGCCTCCCCTCTAACTTTTCCAATACGAGATTACCACTAACGCTATTAATATAAGTACTTCCTTTAATTTCTTTAAGCTCAATATCTCCACTAACTGAGTTAACTTCTAAACCACCTGCTATATTCAAAAACTTAAGATCAGTCGCGACTCCCGAAAAACTAACTTTAGATGCTTGTGGCACCATCACTTTTAATTTAGAGCCATCGCGGCTACGATTGTGAGTATTCCTTGGTAACTTAACTTTAATTAAAGTGTGGCCATTTTCTGAAGTAAAAATAAATTTCTCAGTCAAATCATCTAGCGTTCCGGTAACCTTCACCTGATCTTTAGACCAACCTGTCACATCAATTTCACCGCGAACATTGCTGATCTCGACTTTTCCAGTAGGTTCAACCTCTAAACTCTGATCTACTTTATCCCCGGCAATTGCTACCATACTAATGCTTAATATTAATAATGAAATTAACTTCTTCATGTTTATGCCTCTCAAACTTTAAATTAGTGCAACTATATATCCTGGCTGAGCTTTGCCAACTGGGACAAAACGACCAACTCCTGTTGATAAGTTGCTTTTAATAACTGCGGTATCGCCGGGTTTTCTGGTTGCAGCTAGATAGCCCCTTTTAACTCACTGGTCGCTTGCTCAATAATAATCAGATTAGTTTTTACATCAGATAATAAGTCAGTATCAATATCAGCTGATTTAACCGCGATTTGAGCCAGTAGTGCTGATTTGGCCAAACCATAGTCCTGTTCCATCATTTTTATCTCATCGGCAATTACACTGCTGGTAACGCTTCTCTCATTTTGTTCCTGGGCAACTAACCGCTGTGCCTGTTGAAGATTTTGCCAACTGGCAACAAAGCTACCAAAGCTGATCAGTAAAGTTGCCGCCATAGCCCATGGAACCCAACTACGAGCTTTGGGTTTGACTCTTTCAACTTTCAAATGAGTCCTAATTCCAAACCACAAATTTGTCTCCGGGGTTGCATCAGTCGGTAACTGATTGAGCGCTTCAAGTAACTCAGCTTCCTGTTTTGCAACAAGCTCAGACTCTGCTATCTGGTTTTTGTTAGTCATTTAAAACCTCTATATTTAATCACTCGATGTGAAATAAGCCTGTCTTAATAACTTTCTAGCCCTGGCTACCTGGGCCTTTGATGTACCTTCAGCGATTCCCAGTAGAGCGCTAATTTCTTTATGTCCATAACCTTCAATATCATGCATTACTAACACATTCCGAGCTCCTTCCGGCAATAAGGCAATCAGCTTCTCCAGATCTCTGATATTATCCAGGGAATTCGAATTTTCACTTCGGGCCGTCAGTAAATATTCAGTTTCATCAAGCTCAGTCATGTTTTGCCAGACCTTTTCGTTCTTTAAGCGTAATCTGTCAATTGCTAATCTTGATGCAATTTTCCGCAACCAGGTATAAAACCCAGCATCATGACGAAACTCCGGCAGTGCACGCCAGGCTTTGATAAAACTTTCCTGAACCAGTTCTTCAGCGACTCCAGTTACCCCACTCATGCGCAGACAAAATAAGTAGAGCCGCTGGTGAAACTCCCGATACAAATTCTCAAACGCAACCACACTCCCTTGCTGTGATTCTTTCACCCAGTTAGAAACCTGCTTAATTTGAATAATCGTTTGACTGTTTTCAGACAAAAATAATCTCACTCAAGGTGTTATAGAACGTCTCTTATAAATAAAGACGGAGAAATAGCCAGAAAGGTTTAAATATGACTAAAAAAAAGCCCGGTTAAGGGCTTATCTAAATTGGGGTTTATCCTTTCAGCAGAAGTTCCCGTAAATCAATTAAGCCTGCATTAGCCCGACTGATATATGACGCCATCACTAATGAATGATTAGCCATCAACCCGAATCCACTACCATTTAGAATGATAGGACTCCATATAGCTTCTTGAGTTGACTCCAGCTCCCTGATTATCTGGGCCAGACTCGCTTTTGCATTTTTCTTTTCCAGAACTGGTGCAAAATCAACTTCAACCGCCTTTAACAAATGAATCAAAGCCCAACATGCACCTCTTGCCTCATAGAAGGTATCGTCAATCTCAAACCATGGGGTTTTAACAGAGAGATTGGTGGAAACTTCCGTTGATTGCAGCGCTTCAGCATCGCCTGACAAGTCAGTATTCAGCCTCTCCTGGCCTACCGATGCAGACAATCTCTGCGACAATCCGCCCAACCTTTTTTCAACTAGCACCAACCACGCACTAAGATTATCTGCACGAGTGAAAAATTGAGTGTCAGGGTTACCAACTTCGCTCAACGCATTACGATAGGCAGCCAGCTGCTCAATACCTTTGCCATATTTACTTTCTGCAGCGGGCCAAATCCATAACGAGTGATCATTATTGAGCAGAGGTTCTGCTTCTTTGAGAAAATTATTCTCCATCGACTGGGATTGCGAGCGGCTCATATGATTTCTTAATACAGAGGCCATATCTCTAACCTGAACCAGAACACCAAACTCCCAGGAAGGTATGTTATCGAGTAATGCTGATGGCGGTAATATGTCGTTACTTAAAAAGCCACCAGGCTTATCGAGTAGTACTCTGGCAACCTTTTCGGTAGTCTTGACCGTTGTATAACCGACAATTAGCTGTTTATCCTGACCGCTGACTCGATATGCTTTGTCTTCAACAACGTCAAAA
>CBDUHU010000171.1:0-7081 GCA_965366725.1 uncultured Kangiellaceae bacterium | reverse complement strand
AAAACGACTAAAAGGCTTCTGTGCAGCGGAAAGAGCTTCAGTAACAGATATGGACTCGTCCATATATGGTTGAATTGCCTGTTGATTTACCCGCTCAATTACTGGTGACATAATAAAAAATGTCAGAAACAGACTTAATCCAATCATTATCTGATTACTCGGAGTTTGTTGCATGCCAAGTGCTTGTCTAAGTATCGCGAAAACAACGGTCACTCGAATAAAGGAAGTCATCATCATCACTATCGCAGGTAAAAAGGTTAATAGTGTCATTAACCCTAATACTTGTAGTGTAATACTATACTGCTGGTTTCCTGACTGATTGGTTTCAACAGATAACATTGGAATACCCGTATCAGCAGCCGCGCTAAAAGAAAGTAAAATAAGTACTAATTTCACCCCAAGCTTCAACACTTTTTGTCCTCGTCAATTTTTCTTTCGGCCAGATTAAATCCCTTCTTCTGAGTAGAAATAAGTTGTTTCATCATATTTTCAAATGAAAGGTTTTGAGTATTCACTTTAACAGGATCTTTCAGCTGGCAAATATGGCTAATTGAATGTGGAGTTACCCCTATCACAAATTGTTGCTTCTGAATTTCAACGATCATAAGCTTTTCTTTTGAGCCTAAACTTTGCGACTCAATCAATTTGATATTTTTAGAAGACAGGTTTATTCCAGTAATTTTTTTAAATAAAAATGCCAGAAAAAAAATCAGCGCTAAAATAGCTGCAAGCCCCAAAAGCATTGGCATTACGCTTTGTGCAGGTGACAAAGCGCCAGGACTGGTATTTTCTATCGCTTGAGAGTAACTACTGATACTCGTAAGAAGCCAGAACAGTGATAATTTTCGAACCTTATTTTTAGTCAAAAATTTCATACTTGATATCACTTGAGTTTCTGAATTCTTTCCGCAGGACTCATTACATCAGTCAGACGAATTCCGTATTTTTCATTAACAACAACCACTTCGCCATGAGCAATCATGGTTCCATTTACCATAACATCAAGAGGTTCCCCCGCTAGCCGGTCTAATTCGACAACTGACCCTTGAGTTAACTGAAGCAGGTTTCTGATTGGGATCTGAGTTCTTCCAACTTCCATTGAAAGAGAAACAGGAATATCCAGAATGACATCCAACTTATCATTGTCAACATGATTAGTTTCATCTTCCTCCCGGAAATCTTCCATTGTTGCTGTTTGCGCTTCAGATTCAGCCTGTTCATTCATTGCATCAGCCCAATCATCAGTGCCATCATCTTCTCCAGCCATCTGTTTATTCCTCTAAAAGTGTTCGCATAATATGTTCTCGCGAAATTTCTTCTTCAATTTTTAATGACATATAGCCATTAGAGGTACCGTATTTGGCTCTAAAGCAAGGAGTACCCTCCGCGCTGAGAGTCACCACTTCTGGTAAATCTATGGGAATAATATCGCCTTCTTTAAATTTCATCACATCACGTAGACTCACATCTGTTTCTACTAAAGTACTACTCAGTCCCACCTTAGCCGTGAGTATTTCTTCGCGCAGCGCATCTGTCCAACGATCATCAACATCATCCCTGTCACTCTGAATCCCCGCATCAAGTTTATCTCTTATTGGTTCTAACATTGAGTAAGGCATTGTCACGTGAAAATTACCACCGCCACCATCCAGTTCAATATTAAAGCTACAGACGCAAACAACTTCTGATGGACTAACAATAGTTGCCAGAGCCGGATTAACTTCCGAGTCCATATATTCAAACTCTACTTTCATAACAGGAGACCAGGCTTCACGCAGATCAACGAATGCCTGTTGCAGCAATAGCTGGATAATTCTTCTTTCGGTAGGGGTGAATTCTCTGCCTTCTATTTTTGCATGGAAGCGTCCATCACCACCAAAAAAATTATCAACCAGAATAAAAACAAGCTTAGCTTCCAAAGTAAATAATGCAGTGCCTCTGAGTGGTTTAATCTTCACCATATTAAGGCTGGTAGGAACAAAAAGAGAGTGAATATACTCGCTAAATTTAATCATCTGTATCCCATTAACGGATATTTCAGCACTTCGCCTCATCATATTAAATAGACTTATTCGCATATGACGTGCAAAACGTTCGTTAACCATTTCCAGTGACGGCATTCTTCCACGAACAATTCGATCTTGAGAAGAGAAATCATAAGCTCTTGCTTCACTAGGATCTAATGACTCTTCTTCAATATCGATATCACCATCATCTACGCCGTGAAGTAGCGCATCAATTTCATCCTGGCTTAATAAATCGGACATATCATCTCACTGCATTACAAAACTGATAAATAACACTTTCTCTACGGTTGGTTTGCCAGACAATTCAGTCAGAGTTGCCTGTACTGTTTCAAGTGCCTTCTCCTGCAACGCCACTCTTCCTTCTGGTGTCTGAAGTTCATCGGCAGATTGCTGACTCACTAGCATCAACACATCGTTCTTTAGCTGTGGCATATGCGTTTTTACTGCATCTTTTGCTTCATCGCCACGCACCATAAAACTCATCTTAATTTGAACCGTTCTGTTTTTGCTCTTTCCCGGAATGTTACTGGTGATTGACTCAGGTACACCAATATATTGGGCCGGTTCTTTCTCTTCTTTAACCTCTTCCTGCTGTTCAGCATCAGCGTCACTATCATCCCCCATCATAAAAAATGCGGCGACTCCACCACCGATAAGCAATACAGCGACGATCCCAATTATCAAAAATTTTTTACTTTTGCCGGGAGTGCTATTTTCCTCAAGGTCTAGTTCTAAATCCTGGTCATCATTTGCCATGCTTACTCCAGTACTTTTATTGTTTAACCACTTACCCTGTTAGCCATATTTAGTAAATGCAAAACACATACCAAATAGCTCGATTAGCTTAAAGCCAATAATTATCAATAGGTTAGGTAAGACTCAACTATGAGTATAGTCAAAATGTTGGCGATTAGTTGGGGAATTGGAGTATTCTAGCCAAAAATATGACCTTCCATATCATGTTGAGACAGGGGGAATAAGAGTAGAATGCTAACTATAAATATCAATTAGTTTTTCCGAGTACATTCGGCCACCTTCAAGCATGTCATTTGATAACTCAGACTCTTCAACTGCATCGTTTAGTTTAGCGGTTTGTTCTCCAGACTCAGCGGAGTTTTCTGAGCCTTCCTGTTCTTGTTTAACTTCAGCTTCACCGATATTAATACCTTGCTGCAGTAACATTTCTTTTAATTTGGGTAAGCCATCGTCTAACGCCTCCCGGGTAGCAGCATGAGACGTATGATGTTGAATTTTCACACTCAAAGGTCCCATTTCTGGCGGGTCCATCATAATTTCAGCACTGGATAACGCCTGACTGAACATCCATTGAACTCGTAGCGCAAGATTATCGGTAAAGTGACTTTTAGTGCTAAGTGCTGTTGATATTGCTGGTGGTAAAGACTGGATAACGGCAGATGGCTTTTGCCGGGCTTCAAGTTGTTGGATAGTTGACAGTGCGCTGGTAATATCTAATGTAGATTCTACTTTCGCCTTAGCTGTATCAGAACTAACTTCAGCTGGCTGAAAAACCGGAGTGACAATATCTTTCAGATTTATGCTCCCATGTTGTTTAGTCGGGAACAGAGCAGCGTCAACTTTATGACTTTCGGTATTCATTTTCTTTTCAAATAACTTTGTCATTGCCAAATCTACCTTTACAGCCCCCTCAGCCACCAATACATCTTCGCCACTGCTACCAATGTTAAATATTGAGCCAGGATTTCCAGGGGATCGATAAAAAGGATTAGCATCGCTCAGATGTTTTGAATTTAAACTTCTCACCCCACTCTGTTCAGTTAGCAACGGACTTACTGTCCAGTCAATCGTTTTTACTTTAGTTACAGATAAGTCACTCTTTTGTTGCCAGTAATCATCAGGATTATTGTCCGAAATCATTATCGAAGAACTATGGCTAATATCAGCACTCGCTGGGGAAAAGTTCAGCTTGTAGGTGTTTTTTTCCGGTATGAAACCGCTCGCAATTTTAGTTGCTTCCAGAGTGTCTTTATCGGATATTTTAGCCAGAGATAACTCAGTATCAGCAATCAGGTAATGACTACTCTCCATTTTAGGCGGTTGCTTCTCTGTCCCTGGCTCGCCACCTGCCTCACCGAAGAAAAGACCGGCTTTATTAACCGGGCTATCAGTAAAGATAATTTGCTGATGGACGTTCAATTGCTCAACTTTACTATCCCATAAATCGATACGCTTGCTGTTTTCGGAGAATTCAGGTGCATCAAGAGGCAATAGATTGCCGCTTTCCTTAACCGCTAACTCCAGACTTTTATCATCTTCAACTCTTAAAAACTGATTGCCCTTGGTCCCAATACCTGTGTCTTCTTGATAATTTTTTGACTGGTAAAGTAACGCCTGAGAAAACTCCAGAGTAGCATCAGGGAAGCTTATCTTACTAATATCATTAGCCTTATTAGATGAAAGGTGGTTAACCTTTTCTGCTTTATCGCCATTTAAGGACAATAACTGAAATAGATTGACGGAAGATTGAACTGTCATTACTTTTCACCTGACTATAGAACGGAGTAGTGAGTTTGCAAAAAATAATGCAATCAGAATGCCAGCAGATAAGCGCACTGTAAATTCAGGGCTATAACTTATAATAAACCTTATCTGGTAAAAACAGGAATCATGCGTGTTATTGAGGTTTTTTGAGATATTGATTAAAACAACCTTTATTTTATATCAAATTCCTGCTTAATCAATTGGACGGTAGCCTCGAAAGAAGACTGAATTTTTTCTATTGCCGGTTGCGGTTCAATAAACTTCTCAGCTCTTGCATTATCTTCCAGGAAATTAAAAATATCGGCTAGATGAACTGCGCCGACATTGCGACTACTACCTTTTAAACTATGTGCTATTTGTCTGATAGCTTCATGATCGGAAGATAATATGGATTTTTCGAGTTCAGCGAGTTTTTCATTGCTATCTTCAAGGTAAGTTTCAAAAAGCATCACAATATCGTCTTCCATGATAGCCTTCAATTCATCAACAGCATCTTTATCCAGATATTTTGTCATTGTATCAGTCGACCTTTTATTTTAAACACACTGGATAAGGATATTATTTCTCATCCTGATTTCCATGCCAACGATAAGTCACTCTCACATGTCTGCCATTATCAAAATGTTCAATCGACTCACATAAACTCTTTAGTAGTGGTAACCCTCTGCCACTATAATTTTCGCTACTCGTCTTCTGACTTAGTGCGGTCACATCAAACCCTTCACCACTATCAATAAAATTGAAAATAATTTCACCACCATCCTTGAAAGGTTTATGGTCAAACTCAACCTTGACATAACCATCAGTTAAATCAGCCAAGCCCTCACTTCGCATTTTATAATAGTTGGCAAAGCCTTCACTACCATTTTTAATTTTTGAATCGAGTCCCAAAACCCCATGTTCGACAGCGTTATTATACAACTCAGATAAAATAGTAAAAATACGAGAGCGATGTGGCGTCAATTCCCGACATTCCAGTAACGTTTGCAATAACAACGGAATGGGGTCAAACTTGCCAAGAGACTTACCTCTAAGACATAAACTCAAATTAGAATCTAATGTTCCTGTTTGTGCATGCCATGAGTCGTGACTATTATTCGTTTGCTCCAGGTGATGGTGTGGGAAGGCAACTTCAAGTAAACTTAAATCATCCCCCTGTGCTGCATTGTCCGTGAACTTAACTACATCTTCTATCAATGCATTACAGATATTATCTTTAACGACATTTTTCTGAATAATACTAAGAAGTCGATCTTCACCATACATTTGGTCAACCTTGTTAGTTGACTCAATAATACCATCAGTAATTGCGAGTAATTTGTGTTTCTGACTAAACCTCAGTAATTGAGGCTCAACTTTAAAGCGCTCGGGAGACTGCACTCCAAGCGGCAAATGTCTTGAATGAACCTGCTCAATAACACCATCTTTCTGATCAATCAGGTAGGCTTGTGGTGCACCAGCATTCCAGATAGTTATTTGTTCAGTAATAGCATCAATATCAGCAATAATTACACAACAAAAAATTCCTCTTGGTAGCACCGCATGCAAACGCGCATTCATTTCAGTCATCAAATCCGGGATCGCAAAGCCTTTTTTGGTCATGCCATAAAAAATCTCCGATGTCGGCATCGCACCAATAGCAGCAGGAAGCCCATGTCCGGTAAAATCAGCAAGCATTAAACGCATCCCACCCATTGGAGTTTCCGCCGCAAGCATAAGATCGCCATTAAAAATCGACATTGGAGATAAGTGATAATGGATATTATCAGAAGCCAGACAGCCTCTATGGGCAATATTGTTGAATATTTTCTTTGCGGCTTCCTGTTCCTGGATTAAATGTTCATTATGATACTGAATTTCTGTTTTTTGATTTTCAATCGTTTCATAGAGCATTGAGATTCGTGAAAAGGCATTAACTTTAGCCTTAATAATCACTCTATTAATCGGTTTGGATACAAAGTCATCACCACCACACTCTATGCACTTGGCTAAGTCATATACATCAGTTAAGGATGTAAGGAATATGATAGGAACCCAGCGAATGTCCTCTCCTTTTTTAATTGCCGTAGCAACTTCATAGCCATCAATATCAGGCATCATCACATCAAGAAAAACTAGAGAGGGGGAATATTGGAAGAAATAATCAATTGCTTGATTACCGGTCTCCGCCTGAATGACTTCATGACCTTCTTGCTTGAGCACCTTAGATAAAATAAGGCGCTCAATACTATTATCATCAGCAATTAGGATTTTCAAAATAATCAGATTTTAAATAGCTGCTCAAAATTGGAAATGGTTAATATTTTTCGAATATCTTCATTACAATTATTGAGTGTAATATTTGAAGTATCACCACCAGCGTGGTCCCGTAATAATAGTAGCATCCCCAATGCAGAACTATCCAGATAAGTAGTATCTACCATATCCACAATAATTTCTTCTGGTGTTGGTGTTAACTTCTCATACGAATCTCTAAACGCTTGGTGTGCGCTAAAATCAAAACGCCGGTTAATGGTAATCGTGAGGATCTTCCC
>CBDUHU010000170.1:0-7119 GCA_965366725.1 uncultured Kangiellaceae bacterium | reverse complement strand
CAATCTGAATATTTTCGATTTTCAGGTATTTACCTGGGTTATTGGTTTCATCGTAAACTGCTTTACCATTAGGATCAGTTACTGTCATTAACCATTGTTCAGAGTTAGGGCTTAACAACACGATAGGGCTATCAGATGTTCCATCCATATAAATATCATGCTCTTCTGACTGGCTACTCTTGATGATCGCTGATTTAGCACCAAAACCATCTCTGGCCATGATAGGCAACATGGTTGAATGGCTGAAGATCCCTTTGGATTCTACGCCCGGTATCTTTTGCAAAGCGATGTGCTCAGGTGCAACTGCCACATGCTTACTCGGCTGAGCAATTAGATCTGAAATATTGAGTAATGACGCGGTAATACCGACACCCACTATACCGAGTTTGATAAGTTTATTTGTTTGGTTCATTTTCAAAGCCTTCCTTACTGAGCAACTCAAATGGTTGATTGAGTTATTAGGTTATTGTTATTTAAGTAAAAACTTGCTGAAAAACAGTTTTAAGGCTGATAATCGTTACGAGACCCTCCATTGCCTTTCACAACTTCAAATACGCCGATAAAATTTATTTCACTCCAGATACTGGAATGAGGTCGGTGGTCTGTCCAGATTGAACTGGCTGATGGCGGCAAAAGTGTGAACTGCGTCACATTTTTACCGCGTTATAAATATCTGATTGAAATATGAACAACCTTTTAAATATGCGCAGTGAAAGTACCTATTGAAATAAAAGATGGCCTTATTCCCATCAACTCCAAGTTGCTGGCTGTGGATTGGGATGGCCTGAATGGAGGAGTTTGCAAAATGTGACAATAGTAATCTGTCCGCAGGTGAGTTAGGCTGTTTAGGCTATAATGTACTTAAAGTAAATATTTCAGTAGACCTGCTTGAAGGCTCTAATGATGCTCAAGGCTCTGGTTAGTGGTGGAGTATCCACTATTTTCAATTTAGCAGACTGGGGCGAGTACAGGGTAACTGATAATAGACTAATGATTGGCACGGAAAAAATATGTCAAAGGCAGGGATTAATCGATCAGCAGTTGAACCTCAACGGATATTATTTGTTAGCAAAACCTGTGCAAATAGCTTTGAGGAACTACTACCGTCAATTCTTACGACTTTAAAGTCGTGGAATATTGCCGATTGTGAGATAGAATTTTGTGACAAGCAAACACTGAGTGAGCACATTGACGGGAACTACAAGGATTTTCTTACCGTATTGGTTGCGGCAAAAGGTGTACTGTTAGATCAGCGTTTAAAGGTTAATAAAAATAATTTTTTGATTGCTTACAATGACGTTTCTCCGGCAAATATTTATCTATCTATGCCAGTTTCTGTGAAAGCGCTTTGCTCTGTCATAAAAGCAGGGTTTGATAATTTAGAAAATGAGCGTCGATTAGAGGATTTATCGAACGATATTAAAACAGTTTCTCGGGAACGAAAAGAGCTTGCTGAAATTGGTATTGCACTAAGTGCTGAAAAGGACCTCGAAAAGCTACTTTCAATGGTGTTAAATGAAGGCCGAAAGCTAGGGAACTGTGAAGCTGCCTCTCTCTATCTATTACTCAATCCAGATAGTAACAAGCCGGAACTTTTGTTTAAGTTAACCCAAAATAGTGAAATAAATTTTAACTTTAAAGAAAAACGCTTTGCTTTAACCAACCAGTCTCTTGCCGGATATGTTGCATTAACCGGGAAAACTTTGGAAATAGAGGACGCCTACCACTTACCGGATAATCTGCCGTACCAGTTTGATAATAGTTTTGATAATGCTACCGGCTATCGAACTAAAACTTTACTAACACTTGCAATGAGAAATCATAAGGGAAAAATTATTGGTGTTTTACAGTTTATTAATAGTAGAGATGAAATTGCGGGAGTTACTTCTGGCTTTAGCCAGGAAAGAAAAAGTCTGTTACTTAGCCTTGCCAGTCAGGCAGCTGTTGCAATTGATAATAGCCAGCTAATTGATAATATTCAGACACTATTTGAAGGTTTTGTTTCGGCATCGGTTAAAGCGATTGAGTCTCGTGATCCGGTAACTAGTGGACATTCATTTAGAGTGGCTGAGTTTACCACTGACCTGGCGGGAATAATTGATTCTAGCTCTGAAGGAATTTATCGTAGAACATTTTTTTCGAAGGAACAGCTACGAGAAATCCGCTATGCTTCATTGTTACATGATTTTGGTAAAGTAGGTGTTAAAGAAGATGTTTTATTAAAATCAAATAAGCTTCAGGATAGCAGGGCGCAATACCTTGAATTAAAAATCGAATGGCAAAAACAACTGGAACAACGTAAGTTTTATCAAAAAATACTGAATTCTAAAAATCAACATCTATTAAATAATTGGAAAAATACTGAGGAGTATCTGTTACTGCAAAAAAAAATAACTAAGCTGAATAGTTTTCAGAAAGTACTAATGCAGGCAAATAGACCTTCACTTTTAGAAGCAGAAGTTGAATCGGAATTAGTACAACTTAATGGCTACCATCTTGATGACAGTTTTCCTTATGATAAAAATTTATTGAGTCATCAGGATTTTCTATCACTATCGGTTACACAAGGAAGTCTTACTTCAGCGGAAAGACTGGAAATACAATCCCATGTGGTTCACACCCAGAATTTTTTAAGGGCGATCCCCTGGACTGATGAGCTTTCTGCCATTCCTATGATTGCTGGCGCTCATCATGAAAAGCTAGATGGTAGTGGATATCCTTATGGTATGGTCGATGAAGATATTCCTGTCGCCAGTAAAATTATGGCGGTCGCTGATATTTACGATGCACTTACCGCACACGACAGACCATATAAAAAAGCAGTAAAGGTTGAAATGGCATTGGATATTTTATCCGACGAAGCTAAAAAAGGAAAGCTATGTCATACTATGGTTAACGCATTTATCGAATCAAAAATTTATCAAAAGAAATTCTTAAAGCGAGAATTTTAACGATGGGTTTGAATCAATATAAAAATAAGCTGGTATCTTTTGTACTTGTTTTCATTGCTGCCATTGTACTGGTTGTCTTATTTAATCTAAGTTTCTTGAAACAACTTGATGATCGCTACAACGATTATTGGCGGGTAAAAATTGCTGAATTAAGCAAGGCTGATAAAGATATAGTCATCATTGAGATTGATGATAAAAGCTTGACTGAAATGGAAACGCAGACTGGACGCTGGCCATGGCCTAGAAGTCTTCATGGGTTTCTGGTAGAAAGCTTGCTTGATATCGGAGTTAAAGCAATTGTTTTTGATATTATGTTCTCAGAAAAAGATCTTTATCAACCAGAAGCTGATGAGTATTTTTCACAGGTTGTTTCAGGTCAGGATAATATTTTTTTTGCAGCTGCGTTGCTAGCCAAAGATTCTCCGCTTGAAGGTGTGTCTATTAGTGAATTACCTACGGATTTTTTTTATCAGAGAGTGACTGATAGTAATAGGCTACCACGAGTAAAGATCAACCTTCCTGGTGTAATTGCAAAAAAAGACTGGAATATTGGTTTAATCAACTTTCTCGCAGATGCTGATGGTGTAGCAAGACGCTACCCTGTGTACTGGGATATTGATGGAGGATCGTTATGGTCACTACCAAAAAAAATTGCCAATTTTTATGCGGCTAAAAAAAAAGCTTTACCACAGATTGAACATTCCGGCATAGTAAACTTGAAATACCACGGATTACAAGCAATTCCCTATCAATCAATATCGTATAGTGATGTCTGGCAGCTGATTAACTCAGGCCAATCAATGAATTTGTTCGCCAATAAAATTGTTATTGTCGGTGCAACAGCTACTGGATTACATGACCTTCAAAAATCACCTATTTCAGCACTATATCCGGCAACCAGTATTTTGGCGACAGCACTAGATAATATGATTAACAATGATTATCTTGAAAAAACAGACCGCATTTATGGTATGACAGTCTTATTTTTACTTGTTATTTTATTGGTTTCGATAATTCATATGATAACCAGTTACCGGCGACAAATGGCTTTTGCGCTTTTGCAATTACTTTTTGTCGGCATTGGACTTCACTTTTTTAGTCGTTATTTAAGTACACAAGATATTCTCTTTCCGTCCGCGAGTATTTTTTTATTACTTTCAATTTGCGTTATGGTGATGATCCTCCATCGTGGTCTAGACGAATACATGAGTCGCTTGCATACTCTTAAAACTTTTTCCAGATTTATGGACCCGGTAGTTGTAAAAAAGTTAATTTCAGAGGAAAACTGGCAACAAAAGATATCGAATAAGACCACTGAAATTAGTGTTTTATTCTCTGACATCAGAGGATTTACCAGCTTGTCAGAAAAAAGAAATGCTGAGCAGGTAATGCAAATTTTAAATGGATATTTCGACTTGCAAGTGGAAGCCATTTTTAACACTAGAGGAACTCTGGATAAGTTTATTGGCGATGCAATAATGGCCTTCTGGGGGGCTCCGTTAGACGATAAGCAGCATGCCGTTAATGCGGTGAATGCTGCGCTGCAGATGGTAGATAATCTGCTTAAGTTTCGTGAATCGCTGGCCCCGGAATTACGCCAGTTTGATGTTGGAATAGGAGTGCATACCGGGGATGCTGTTGTTGGAATGCTTGGTTCTTCTCGCCGATACGACTACACTGCAATAGGTGATACGGTTAATCTGGCCAGTCGCATAGAGGGGGCTACCAAAGGCGTTGCCAGAGTACTGGTATCTGAAGACACCAGGCAAAGGTGTGGTGATGCTTTTAATTTTTACTACCGAGGAGAGTTTGCGGTTAAAGGAAGAGAGCAAAAGGTAAAACTATTTGAACCTGAAATTAAATCATAAGGAGAAAATAATGAATAAATCAGCCAGGTACAAGGTGAAGGATTATTGGAAAAAACAGTTGGGGATGATTGCCTGTCTGTTGTTTCTGACGCTAGACATAATGGCTACCCCGGCTATTTTAATTACAGATAGTGAATTACGAGCAAAGCCCAAGTTTACTGCTGATAGTCGAGCTTCATTGTCAAAAGGTGAATCGGTGACAATAAAGTCGAGACAAAGAGGCTGGTATCAAGTTGAAAGAAGTAATCAGCAGTCAGGTTGGGTGACCTTATTGCAAGTC
Organism: uncultured Kangiellaceae bacterium; assembly: GCA_965366725.1. Classification (GTDB taxonomy): domain Bacteria; phylum Pseudomonadota; class Gammaproteobacteria; order Enterobacterales; family Kangiellaceae; genus Aliikangiella. The sequence goes on along the minus strand of CBDUHU010000170.1, from coordinate 2,020 downwards.
CGGTTTAGCAAAGTAAAGAGTAATCAAGCTGGCTCTGAATTATCAAAAATCGTCAGTTTAAGACAAGGTCATAATAATATTACTGCAACTACCGGAGTGAGGGGAATTGGCGAAAACGAGATTAAGAATTCAACCGCTAATTTTATCGCTCTGGCAACGGCGAGTAAATATCGGGTGGGAGAAAAACAGGCGCAGGAATACGCAAGCAAAATTCCACTTAAGGAGCAGTCTATTCCATATCTGGAGAAAAATAATGAAGATTAATAAACGAGTAAGTTTAATTCTATCGGTTTTATTTATTTTTATTAGTGGCTGTGGTCTTAAAGTCGGTAATCTTGATGTAGGAAAAATAGCTACTACCGGAAGCAGAATGCTTAGCGGAAATAAACTAACGATAGAACAGCGTCAATCGATAGGTCAGCAAATGGCAGCCATTGTTGTGGGGGCAAGTGAATTGCATAAAGATGACAACCTGCAAAGGTATGTTAACAGGGTTGGTCGATGGGTTGCATCCCATGCATCGGTTGACGGTGCGGTTCAATGGCAATTTATTGTAATTGATACGCCTGACTTTAACGCATTTTCAATGCCTGGAGGATACATTATTATTTCCTCAGGTGTGATTGACAGGCTTTCCAGTGAAGCGGAGCTTGCTGCGGTATTGGCTCATGAAATTGTTCATGTCGAACAGAAGCACCAGGTTAAGGCTATTGAAAAAGGCAGTATGTTATCAGACCTTGGGGAACTGGGTTTTATTCTTGCCGATTATAATCAAGCAAACAAAGGCGGCTATAATGCTAATTCGATCCAGAACAGACAAATTGCAAAAGAGCTATTTGGTGTTACTCATAATCTTTATACTAAAGGGTTAGGTAGAGATGATGAGTTAGACGCAGATCAAAAAGCGGTGGTGTTGATGACTCGGGCTGGTTATGATCCATATGCTTATTTATCAATGATGCAATTGGTGGAAAGTGTCGATGATGACAATAAGACATTGATGTTGGCGACTCACCCTAAAGTAAGTGATCGTTTGCACGTTGCGTATTCGACACTTAATTCATTAGATAAATATTTACCTGCAACTAAGGTCGTTGAAAAGCGTTTTATTAACAACGTACCTTAAGCTTAATCTAATCGTTAATAATAACTAACTTAAGGAGTAAGAGATTGAACAATAAGATAAAGTCGCTGCTGTTATCCAGCATACTAATGGTTACCTCTGGTGTGTTTGCCCACGGACCTGTAAAACCAACTAAATCGGCAGAGGGCGCAACTGTTTATATTATTCAGCCAACCAATGGTGAACAGGTGAATGAGACATTTACCGTGAAATTTGGTTTGACCGGGATGGGAGTCGCACCGGCTGGTATTGATGTTGCCAACACCGGGCATCATCATTTGTTAATTGATAGTGAGCAATTGCCTGCATCCGGAGTTCCCATGGGAAAAAATGTGAAGCACTTTGGAGGAGGGCAGACTGAGACTAAATTGACTTTGCCAAAAGGAGAACATACCTTGCAATTGGTTTTGGGTGACAAGGCTCATATACCGCATCATCCAATAGTTGTTTCAGAAAAAATTACAATAACGGTTAAATAGTTCGGAAAATAATATTCTATTTGATTAAATTAAATCGACTGGAATTTCATATAGGGAGAAGTTACTCTCCCTATATGGTTTCCTAAACTTCATAAATAGCTCTGATATTTCCATTCCATCGATTATGCTTAATTCTAAATTCACGATACCCCTGGCCTTTTACATTAAAAGTTAGTGTGTATCTGAATGTTTTAAATCCGGCGTCAACATTTGAAGCTTCAACCAGGTTGGCTCTGCGCAAACCGTATTCTCTTTTTATCCGGCGAATTGCTTGATAAACATCATCGATAGGAAAGTCATGCCGACTAATCTGGTAGAGGCTTGCATGATCTCTACGAGGCTTTTGCAATTTGCGGCAACTACCACCACCAAGTTCGATGAAGTACTGTTGCTCATTGCTAAACCGGCCGCGTAATTT
>CBDUHU010000169.1:0-7165 GCA_965366725.1 uncultured Kangiellaceae bacterium | reverse complement strand
GAAACTGGTCTGATGTGTTGTTAGTGTTTAATTTTTACCACAACCAGTTATTAAATGCCAGTTAAGCATTGGTGGAATGGTTGGCAAGTAGGTTTTACTTGAGTAATAAAACGACTATTGGTTGAAATTAATTAATGTCATAAGCGGTAATGCAGGGATAGATTGGGCCATATGCCATTTAACGCCTGCTTCAAGTACACTTTTTTGACTTAAAAGCTGTTAGAATCAGTGTTTAATCATGATTAAGTATAGGTTAACTAACTAACCGAACAGGATTTTAACTGAATGAATAATAATGATGTTTTGCGACGCTTGCGTTATACCTTTGACTACAGCGACGGAAAAATGATAAAAATTTTTGCCCAGGCTGAAACGACTATAACTCGTGAGCAGGTCTGCAACTGGCTGAAAAAAGACGATGATCCTACATTTCAATTATGCAGTGATGTTTTGTTAGCGACTTTTTTGAATGGCCTGATTAATGAAAAACGTGGAAAAAGAGAAGGCGAACAACCGGTCCCTGAAAAGCGTCTGACTAACAACCTGATATTTAGAAAAATCAGAATAGCGCTTGATCTAAAAGACGATGATGTACTGGCTATTTTGGAGCTTGCTGATTTTCGCTTGAGCAAACCTGAGTTAAGCGCATTTTTTCGTAAGCCGGGGCATAAGCATTACCGAGAGTGCAAAGAACAGATTTTACGTAATTTTTTGAAAGGAATTCAACTTAAATATCGTGACAGCGGTAATAAGGCTGGCGAATAATCCGTATATTAGTTTGATAGTATAATGACTGAGTAGAAGTAAAAATATTACTCAAACAGGTCAACCATAGGACACTGTCATACTTGTTTTTTTACAGAATTAGACTTAAGGTGAATAAGCGCAAATAACTCAATAACAATCCCGAACTATTTTAATCAAATAACAAAGGAAATGACCCATATGACTGAAGATACGCGTATACCCAGAGATAAGGCCAACGATTATAGTGATGAGTGGGCGGCTAACAGGCGAGAATTTATCAAACAGAAAACCGGGGCTAATCTAGAGCATGTCGGGCAGTATTCGATTGATCCCAAGGTATTGCCGGGAAATGTAGAGAACTTTATTGGTGTTTTACAAATGCCTGTTGGAATTGCCGGGCCACTTCGAATTAATGGGGAAGATGCTCAAGGTGAATTTTATATTCCTTTGGCAACTACAGAGGGTACTCTGGTAGCAAGTTACAGCCGTGGGATGCGAGTGATTAACGAGTGTGGGGGAGTCAAAACTACGGTTGTTGAGCAATATATGCAAAGAGCACCTGCATTTATATTTGATGATGCCAGAGGCGCAAGGGAGTTTGGGCAATGGGTTAAGGACAACTTTGAAGATATTAAGAAAGCAGCTGAAACAACAACGAGTGTTGGAAAGCTTATTCATATCCAACAGTGGTCGGTGGCGAAAACATTATATCTTCGCTTTAATTTCACCACAGGCGATGCGGCTGGACAAAACATGGTCGGTAAAGCGACGTTAATGGCATGTGAGTGGATAAAAAGGGCTTATCCAGGGACAAGATATTTACTCTCTGGCAATATGGATACTGATAAAAAGCATTCGCATTTGAATGTTTTACATACTCGCGGAAAACGAGTTATTGCTGAAATAGTGATTAAAAAAGAAGTGCTTAAGGCTATTATGAAGGTGGATACAAGAGTGTTGGCAAAAGCAACTGTATTGGCCAATACAGGTGCGATGTTGGCTGGTGCTGCGTATAACGGACCGCATTCAGCAAACGGTATCGCGTCTATTTTTGCCGCTACAGGCCAGGATGAGGCCAATGTTGTTGAGTCACACGCTGGACTTTTATCTGCGGAGTTGTTGGAGAATGATGATTTTTATATGGCAGTTACTCTTCCTTCATTGATTGTTGCAACTTATGGTGGCGGAACTGGGCTACCGACACAAAGAGAGTGCCTGGAAATTCTAGACTGTTACGGTAAAGGAAAAGCAAATAAGTTTGCTGAAATTGTTGCTGCAACTGTTCTGGCGGGTGATATTTCTCTTGGTTGTGCGGTTATTGCCGGTGACTGGGTGAGTAGTCACGATCAAATGGGACGAAATAGAAATTAATTGCAATAAACCTGGTTTGTCCCACTAATTAAGAAATGGATGGAATACTTTAGCAAAGTTTTCCATCCATTTAATCCTTAGCTTCGACAGTTTGGATTTTTTCCTGCGCTGCGCGCTTGTTGATAGACTTGTAATGCACCTTCCATTTTTTGAGTCAAATGGCTAATACGAGAATCGTGTGATGGGTGTGTGGACATAAATTCAAGAGTTTGTCCGTTACTGGCTTTTGCCATATTTTGCCAGAGAGTGACGCTGGCACGTGGATCAAATCCGGCTTGAGCCATAAGATTTAATCCAATTTCATCTGATTCAGTTTCGTGGGTTCTTGAAAATGGTAATAAAATACCAAATTGAGCGCCAACGCCAAGTAACTGCATGGCCATTTCTTTTTCTTTAGTCGGCTCTCCTGCGAGTGTGGCAACTAAATCAAGTCCTGTTTTTGTCAGGTGCTGCTGTGACATTCTCTCGTTACCATGCTTGGCCCAGACATGACCAACTTCGTGACCAATCACCGCAGCTAACTGATTTGCGTCGGAAGCTAATTTTAGCATACCAGTATGAACACCAATTCTACCTCCAGGTAGTGCAAAAGCGTTGGGCTTGTCATCGATGAAAATACGTGTCTCCCACGCTTTTGCTTTCATGTTAGCCGGTAATTCTCTGACAATGGCATCGGCAATACATTTGACATAGTTATTTTGCCTTCGATTATTAGAGATAGTTTGTCTTTGTTTCATATCATCAAAAGCCGCTATGCCCATTTGCGACATTTGTGTTTCGGGAAATATATATAGCTGGCGTCTACCGGTGGGGGATGAAGCGCAGGCAACTAACGTGATTAATAGACTGATCAACAAAATATTAATGATTATTTTCATTATGAAAGTCCTGTTAAATGAATAGTTATACCGATGTAGCTTAAATCAAATAGCTTTTCTCGCAACATTTATTTTATTAACTTCTAGTGTTTTATTAGTCGGGAATGAACCGATATGGTTGTTTCCGGCAGAACTTGCTTTTTGGCTGATTAACTAACATTATTAGTTTTTTGTCAGTCATTGGAGAGATTATTGAAGTTAATTTACCGACCGGCAAATGCCGAGGACTTATCTGTATTAGTGAAGATGTTAGCGAACGATGCGTTAGGAAGTGAGCGCGAAGATTCTTCGTTGCCGATTAATCAGTCTTATTCTGAAGCATTTGAAGCAATCAATAAAGATCCAAATAACGAACTGATAGTTGCACAAACTGATAGTCAGATAGTTGGAATGATGCAACTTACCTTTATTCCTTACCTAACTCATAAGGGATCGTGGCGATGCCTGATCGAAGGGGTTAGAGTAAGTGAGCAGTTTAGAGGGCAAGGTTTAGGTACGGTATTTTTCAATTGGGCGATTAATTATGCTAAGAAAAAAGGCAGTTCGCTAATCCAGTTAACTTCTGACAAACAGCGCCCTGAAGCGATTCGATTTTATGAAAAGCTTGGGTTTAAAGCGAGCCATGAAGGGTTTAAGCTAGCACTCAAGTAGTTCAGTAGGCATCAATAAATTTCTATATATTTTATTAAAACCAAAACCTGCCTTGTTTTAGTAGAATATTAAAGGTAGGGTAAATGCTGGATATTTTTTGTGAGGCTATCCAAAAAAATAATAAATAATTATTTCTAGTACGTCTGTAGGGGGAAAAATGGCTAAACAAACCGTTACAATGTTAAGGTTAATTAGTATTGCGTTGATAGTTGTTGGTATTGGATTCGGGATCTGGGCTTATCAGATTTCTGGTTCAATGGGGTCACAACTTAGTCAAACATTGACTGGATCTCACTCTGATAAAGTGATGACGCTCTATATTAGCGGGGCTGTTAGCCTGGCTATCGGTTTATTTCTATTCTTAAGAAAATAAAAAAGGAGAATATGATGGATACAAATAGTTTAATAATGGTTCTTATCATCGGCGCTATCGCTGGTTGGCTAGCCGGTAATATCATGAAAGGCAAAGGCTTTGGCGTAGTTGTCAATATCGTTGTTGGTATTATAGGAGCAATCATAGGTGGTTTTTTATTTGGCTTACTGGGCATTCAGGCAGGCGGATTAATTGGCTCGCTAATTACCGCAACGGTTGGCGCTGTTGCACTACTATTTCTAGTCAGTATTATTAAAAAGTAGCTTATCACCCAAGCTATAAAAGCGATATCAGGATCACTAATGTGCTAGCGAGGCGGCCTATTGATGCCTTGCTAGTATAGACTCTTTACTAGTCCATTCCGACATCTGTATTTCTAAATATTCTGAGTATTAACCTGGCCAGATTAACGGTTAAGTCAATTGGGAATTCGATAATGATTTCTAGCCAATCAATTAACCAATGATCTTGTTCAGATTGCCTTCTCTTCTTATTCGGCCAAATCCAATAAGCAAGAAGGAAACTAAACTCAGCAGCAAGCAGATATGACCAATGTTGTTGAAACAACAAAAAGTGATAGCAAAAATAGAGTGCATAAACAAAGAAACAAACAGCGAGTAACTGTCTAAAAAATAGCATTTAATGGCATCCTGCGTACTGGGAATATCAGGTTGGGAATAAAAATAACCACTGACCTTGGGCTCTTTACTTCACCTCTTAATATCACTGGTTTTACCAATTCTTCACCATTTAGCAGTCAATTTTTGGTAAGCTTGCAAAAATAATAACAGTTAACTTCATTAACTTTCTAATAAGTTAATATACAACAAACAATAAAAATAGGAGGTTTCACTTGTCGCAACCCTATAATCCCAGTGAAATTTTACGTACTGGTCCATACCCGGAACTTTCTTATCCCGCAGTTTTTGTCGGTTATCTTCTTGGTTCTATTCTCGCGCTGAGTATTGGCTATGCATCACTCAAACTAGGTTTTTCCATTGAAGGCTCGGAACTGGCTGCCATTTTAGGTTTCGGAATTTTGCGTGGAATTATGAGGCGCAACTCGATTATTGAAAACAATGTTACCCAAACGGTTGCTAGCGCGGTTAATGGCGCATCCAGTGGAATGATGTTTTCGGTTCCTGCTCTATTTATTTTAGGAGAGCCAAATTTTGATCCCTATTTGATGGTTTTTGGTTGTATTGCCGGAGCATTCCTGGGGATTGCATTCATTATCCCACTTCGTAAGCAAATGATTGATTATGAGCGTTTGACTTATCCTGGAGGGGTTGCCGTAGCGACTATTTTGAAATCGCCGGGCGCAGGAATCAAAAAAGCACAGCTACTGATTGGCGCAGCATTATTGAGTGGATTAATTCACTTTGTAGTAAAAACTTATATGGCTGATGATAACTATAATTTTGGTGCTGTATTGCAGCTACCGGAATATATGAATGGTGTGATATATGTTTCATTGCTAACAGTTGGTGTTGGTTACATTGCTGGAAAAGGAGGGGTTGCATTTATTATCGGTGGATTTGTTTGTTACTGGTTTTTAGCACCAATGCTAGCAGGAACGGGATTACTGCCGCTAAATCCAGATGGTAGTGTGATTACTGATCCAGATGTTTTACGTGTGACCCTGTTTAGACCAACGGGTATCGGTATGTTAATTGGTGGTGCAATGACTGGTATTGTGATGGCGCTGCCTTTGATTATCAGTGCGATTCGTTCAATGCAAAGTGCGGCAAAGTCAGGTGCATCTTTATCAAAAGATGAAATGCCAATTAAATTACTATATGGCGCAATTATCGGAGCAGTTATTTTATTAGTGATCATGGCAATTCAATCAACAGAACAAATGGGGTGGATGCGAGGCCTCACCATGGCTGTTGTTGGAACCTTATGGATCTGGATTGCCGGTGTTATTTTATCAGAATGTATTGGTCGTACCAATTGGTCGCCGTTAAGTGGTATGACACTGATTGCCGTGACTATTTTAATATTTATTGCCAGTGGACTGGGGGATCGAAGTGAAGCGATAATTGCTGCCGTTATGGTTGGCGCGGCATGTTGCGTGGCTATGTCACAAGCAACTGATCTGATGCTTGATCTAAAAACAGGATACCTGGTTGGAGCAACGCCCAAGCAACAGCAGTTGGGTCAATTTCTTGGAGCCTGGTTGGGTCCAATTCTTATTATGATATTAATTTTTATCTTACATGAAGCCTATGGACTAGGTAGTGATGAGCTACCTGCACCTCAAGGACAGGCGCTTGCAAGCATGGTTGAAGGAATTCTGGGCGGCAATGTACCTATTGAGAAGTATATTGCGGGTGCTGGCCTTGGTGCGTTATTGAGTGGTGCTTCCGGAGGGTTGGGAATTACCGTTGGGCTGGGCTTTTATCTACCTTTCAGTATTGTTGTAGCCTATGCCATTGGCACCATAATACGAGTTGTTAGTGATTGGAAAATGCCAGATTCATTTTCTCATGATAGCGGTATTCCAATTGCTGCTGGTTTTATTGTTGGTGAAGCTTTGGTTGGTGTTGGTTTTGCTGTAGTTAAAATAGCAGAAGGATTATAAGGAGACATACAATGAAAAATATTGGTATTAGCTTAATCATGTTGAGTTTTCTAGCTGGCTCATTTCTTACTTCCTTAGATCCTGTTTTAGTTAACTGGTATTACTTTGTTCCTTTACTTATCGGTGGATTCATTGGTTTAGCGATGATGAAAAGTGAACACAAGAAGGCCACCCAATCGGACCATAAACTGACTGATGATTTAAAGGTCATGGAACAAAGCCTTGAAAATATAGTGGTAAACCTGAAACAGCTGAATGAGCAAAAAGAAGCGCTCCCAACTTATCAGGCAAGATTTGAGATTGACCGACGTTTTCGTGAAGACCTGGATCGATTTGCTGAAGTTAGAAATTCTATGCGCCCTTTATTCGGCTTGCAAAATTATGCCGATATTATGTCCGCATTTGCTGCGGGAGAGCGCTATGTCAATCGAGTATGGTCGGCGTCAACAGACGGCTATGTAGATGAAGTGAAAGCCTATTTAACCAAAGCTTACACTCAGTGTATTGAAGCTCAGGGGACGTGTACAGAGGCAAAAAACAAGGCTTGATGCAATTTAA
>CBDUHU010000168.1:0-7208 GCA_965366725.1 uncultured Kangiellaceae bacterium | reverse complement strand
ACTGCCATCTTCTTCTTCCAGACTGGATGAATCGAATGTTCTATAGGAAGCGATATAAGTAAGGACATAATCGGAATAGTCTGCATTGATTTCCATTGATACCCCCCACAAATCACGTTGTTCTAGAGCATCAATATCAGTTTCAACCGCACCAAAAGGATTGGCTGGCGCTATCCCGGGGTTAATACTGGCGGTTATCGGCGCATCTTGTGAAACCGTATCATAATCAAAACGAAATAAAACATCAGTACTTTCACTATAATCCCAAAGCAGCGAAGCCCTTAGTGATTGATTGTCAATATCGGTTAAGTCTGCACCGCCACCAACCACAGGAATAAATCCATCCCGTTGAATGGATGCAACACTCGTTCTTAAATAGAGGTTATCTGCTATTTCAGTATTGTACATTCCGTTAATCTGGACGCGATTATAGTTTCCAAAAGTTACCCCAAAGGAACCGCTTGTATCTCTCTCAGGCTTTTTGGTAATCACTTGCAAGGTTCCTGCTGCTGCGTTACGACCAAACAAAGTGCCTTGTGGCCCTTTCAATATTTCGACCCGTTCAATATCGTTAAAATTAGCTTGCGATGCACCGCCCCTTCCCACATAAACACCATCAACATAAACAGCCACGGCAGGATCAGAACCAATTCCAAAGTCATTTGAGGCGATCCCTCTAATATTATAGGTAGGCTGGGTGAAGCTCACATTGTTGGATTCAAACCCCGGAGTTAACTCCCCCAAATCACTAATATTAATTGCCGCCATATCTTTCAGTTGATCGGACTGGAATAAACTGATTGCAATAGGGACTTCCTGAGGATTTTCTTCGCGATGTTGGGCGGTCACAACAATCCGCCTCTCCTTATCAATTGCGTTATCTTCATCATCCTGTTCAACAGTCTCAGCACTGAATAGGTGGCTGCTGAATAAAATTGTCGATATCGCCAAACAAATTTTGGCTGGAGTAAATGGAATTCTATTATGATGATCATTCTTTTTCATTGGCTGCCCCTTTAATTTTTCTTATTGTTTCTTTGAGTATTCCGTTATTTTTATTATTTTGAACAAATCCTAACGTGATGCAAGCAGGCCATAAAGGATCAAAATAATCATTCCATCCCAGAAGCCATTATTATCTGGTACGAAAGTACCTTTTAGTGACGCGCTTGTCAAATTTTGTTCAATAAACCAACCAGGATAGCTTTGAAAAATTTAGCCAGCCAGGAGATACCAGACTCTCTACTTAGCTCTGGTTAGAAGCGCACTCGCCCATCTACAAACTAACAGGAGTTTGGCATGAATGATGGCATTAACGTTTAAAAATTGACTGGAAACAATTGTTTATTATTTAACTGAGTAAACGGTTAATCAACCTCTCAACAGTCTGTTGAGCCTCTGCATTGGAAACATATTGAGCGAGTAAACTCTGTTCAAGAAATAGAATTACAGCCATTAGCTCACGGCTATCTGAATCAGGGTTATCTGAACCCAATAGTTTTAAAAACTGCGCAATCGCATTTAATTGCTGAAGCTCCATCTTGTTAACCAATTCAGCTAATTCTGGATTACGGATAGATTCATTACGAAAAGCACGTTCTATAATTCTATCATTTCGGTTAGTCACCTGTACTTTGACGTGCTGGTAAACCAACGTCGAAAGCGCGGTAGTAATCTGATATAAATCGTCAACAGCTTCTCTGGACGATAAATCAAATGCCTTAATTAATGCCTGACTATCGTTTTCAAGCTTTTGCAGTTGGAGAATATTACACTCATAGAAATCGAGAAATGCATCATGCAACAGGGCCTGTATATCAGGAAAATAATAGGTAGTCGCTGCTAATGGCACTTCAGCCAATTTTGCAATTGCCCGATGTTTAACCCCTTGAACACCCTTTTCAATAATAATCTTACGAACTGCAGCCAGTATTTTATTACGCCGTTTTTTTCCATCAGACCGACTTGGTATTCGTCCTCGGTAAGACGCTTGAATTGAATCTAAAATTGGGTAAATTTTTTCCACTAAGAAAACTCTAAGAATCTAAAGAAAACAAGAAATAATCTTTCAAAAAATCCAGATTACCTATAACCGACAATTCAAAATAACATCTAGGCAAACGAATCTCAAGAAAGCATCAAGAGAAGTGGCAAATTCCTTAAGCTTCTATAGTAAAATGCCACAATCAAGATCTCCGAACTAACTAAAACCAATGCAAATACAAATTTGTTTGCTGTTTAATATCCCCCGGAAATTTCATCAATTTTACTTTTAGGGATTAACCGTTATCGTTGTTGGGGCTCCGCCAGTCCCTTGTGTTACCACAATATGTGACCAAAAGCTCGATGAGCATTGACTATGATCAATGGTTCCCCCTGACTTCAAAGTAATTCCGCTACAACTGTCGGTAGTCCCGGAAATAGTAGTTGAAAGATTGACCGTTTGCGGATAACTTCCTGAAATATAAAACATCCCATTGGGGATCATTGGTGGCACAGTATAACTTGAAGCAGGCGTATAGGACGGTGCTATTCCGGCAAAGTTAGCACCACTTATTTTAGCAATAACATTAGCCCCGACAACCAGATTCCATGCGGTAAAATCTGTTGGAATACCAGCCTTGGTACCAAGCAGGTTTATTTGATTATTGGTCCCGCATGTCAAATCAGCCAACGGCAATAAGCCCTGGCTAGCAGCAGGCTTACTAATATCACGATCACAATTAAAATAAAAATCTCGAGAACCACTACTACTTGAAGGGTAATTAGTTACAGCTACTTTACCAATAACAGGTTGAACCACACTAGTGGACGAAACAGGTAAAGTCTTTAGCCAATAAGGTGAAGCGTAAACCAGCTGATTAGCTGAATTGACAGTCACCTTTGTGTTGCTGGTATTGACACTGGACGGCTCAATAATCGAAGCTTCGGCAGCAGGTGCAGTACAAACCCCATTGCCTTTGTTTGCTCCCTGAGTAAAGCCAACTGCATAACTGACACAACCTTCTCTAGGGCAATTAATCAGAGGACTATTTTGCGGCTTTTGAGGCTTGCTTTGATCTTCCGGGAAAAAACAGGCAGACTTTAATGATTGATTGATACTCTGGCTATTACTGAACATTTTATACATGCCATATTCAGCAAAGGCGCTTGCGTATGTACTACTATCACAAGCGGCATAAGGTGGCGTAATTGTTTTAACATTGGCTGGGTCACCTTGCTGAACCATATTAAAATACAATATGCCGGAAGTATCATCAAAATAAAACGACTGGCTAACACTCGATGACGGCTGCAATGCTGACAATGAAACAAACTCCGTATTAATATCTGCTAAAGACTTACCAGCAGATAATATAGTTAAGGAATCAGCGGGCGGACTGGTATTACATTGTTTCCAACCTGAACTCGTTTTGTCTTTAAAAATAGCGGAACAGTTTTTAGCATTTTTCATGTCTGCGGCATATGGCGTAGGTACCAGGTAGTTTGTTCCGGCTCCCCACTGCCTTAATACTCGTTTAACAGTAAGATTACTGGCGGTAACATCTGTTCCGAGACAGACACCCACTCGATTAATGAACAAACTATCGGTTGGAGCATCAGAATAACTCAACAATAAGTCAGCATTAAACCCCGTTGAGCCCTCAACTGCATTTAACTGAGGGTAGACGGTATAACCCATATTGTTCATCAGAAAAGTTTCAAAGACAGGCTCTCCTCCGCGACCATATAGAGTAATATTCGAATCTTGCCCTGAATAAGCTTTCATATCTCTTTCGATTTTCAAGTTGAAGTGTCCATTTCCAATATCACCATTTGTCGGTGCAGAAGAGACACTTTCGAGCGGAGTTGACTCAATATTAATAGTGGCATATTTATGCGGTGACATCATAGCACTGGCAATCACATTATTTCGTCCAATCGCATCGGGTTCATCAACCGTGTAGGGTGTCCCATAAAAAGTCAGGTTGTTTAGTGAAATTGGAAAGTGGTTAATATCAGCATTGCATCCGATGCCATTACATACCTGATAACCTGCCAACGTACCGTCTTTATCGAGGATAATTGTTTGTTTATCCCCATCAGATATTCCACCGTTCATATTGACCGTTTCAGTAAATACCTGATGTTTAAAATCGCTATTTTCCCATAGATTATTAATTGCATATTGGGTCGGGGGCAATGATTGGCTATTCCCCTTAATCCATGCCATTGCAGGGTCCCCATCATAGCCAAAATGCTTAGTGCCACCTTTTAACTGTGGTGGAATAGCCACTATATCAACTCCAAACTGATCAACATTACTATTAATATCCAGCATTTTCCGGGCATCAACACGTGTTGACAGGTAACGCGAAAGACTGTTATCAATATTGATCGTATCAGTAGCATCGGCTCTAAAATTAATAAAGCGTGTATATTCCATCCTGGCAGGACCATCGTAATAGGTATAACCCTGAAGGTTGCCATTAATAGCAGCTCCTTCTCCAACCAATGCGTTTAGCGTGTTATCAATTTTGAGCGTGGTTAACAAGCTGCTATCGTCACCGGTTAACGGGGTACTGGAAAAGCTGACACACTCAGATGCATCGTTATAACCTTCAACCCCCAGGGCTGTCATTGAAGTTCCCTGAGCACTCATGTAGCTATTGCAATCATAATATCGCTCAACATTATTATTGCTGATACCGGCAAATACGTTATCTTTTACCAATCCCCAAAACCCCAACATATTTCCTTCCGGACCGCCCCCGCCAAGAATGGTCACTCCTTGTTTATTAGAGGCAAACCGGCTATTAAGCAATGATGAAAACAAACTTCTGGTCCAGAACGCCTTATAACGAATTCGAGAAAATGTCAGATCATTAAAGATCACAATTGGCGCCAATTGTGATGCATTTACCGGCACATCCGGAGATACTGGATAAGGCGCACTGGTCATTTTATCCGATGCTCCAAGAAACATTCGTGCGTCTGTATCTAAACCGGCATAGCAGCCATGTCCTCGATTCCCTTGAAAAACGGGATAAGATGTTTGTTTTGGAAACGAAGTTCCATAAATACTTTCCAGACCTTGTTTAACCAGCCAATAAGCACGGCCTTGCATTTGGCATCCTGCGACTGAATTATTAACAAAAATATTAGGAGTAAGCTGATCGCCAAAATTAGTTATCCAGAAACCATTAGGATTGATCGAATCAATTGGGTGTCCTGTATTGGCTCCGGAATCTGAAGTATCAGGTATTTTGGCGGGATTATAACCACCGAATAAAAACTGATTATTATTGGTCAGATAATCCCCGGACCAGAATAAATTATTACCTTGTCCCGGGCTGGGTAACGGAGTAACCGTCGAAGGGTTGTACGGCGTATAATCCAAACTTGCCCCCATTACGCCAGAAACCAGATTACGAACAAATTGATTTGCCGTTACCCGATAACCATCTTCCAGATAAAAACCCTGGCCAATGGTTCTAACACAAACATTATTATAAAACTTTACTCCTTTGGTTGCGTGGGGAACAAAGCACTTGTTATAACTGTGATGGACACTGACATCCTGTACCAGTAGATTATTATCTCTTTGTGACGATTGACTATTCAAACGATGAAAATGCAGCGGATACCGACCAACCACTGGCTGTCCGAACTTTTCAATTTCCACCCCAACCAGTTGAACAGACTCATCCGGAGCGCTTGCACCAGAGTTCATCACCACCAGGTGTCCACCAAAATACTGATCTACCGGATATTTAGCGGGAGATGTTGTGCCATCATCAGCGGTCGAGGTTAAATGAATATTTCTGGAAAGAAGTGCTACTTCTGCCCTTTCGTCAATACCAAAGTTTCGCAAAGCTCCATCATACATACTGTACGCCTGACCAGCCTGAACATTAGAATAAGTGGTTGAGTCAGAATTTGTGTAAGATCCACCTTGACTAAAAAAACCGGGAGTCGGCATTAAACTACCAAAGTGATAATTCATCAGCGCTTGACTAGTAGCACAGGCACCGCCGGTCAGACTAATCACACTCACAGGATCTTTTAGCGATAACGCACTGTCATAGGCTGATTTATCACTAGTCATTCCTTTATAAAAAGGATCTTTTTTTAACGCCTTTGAAACACTCGTATTGGTTTCTGGGTTTTCTGCATAAAATATGTCACAGATTTGAACAATTTCAGTTTGATGTGAAGAAAAACTCGTTGTTGATACGCTAATCCAGTCTCCTTTTTGCCAACCGGTAACAGGATCACTGGTAACATCTTTAGCCAGCACCAGTGTATACTCAGGCGCAGGAAGTGTAGCAGCGCTAGTCTTAACTAAAGACGGATCTGTATAAACTTTCAGGTTAGTGTAATCAACTGGTGCCTGAACCCAATTAGCAGCACTATAACTACTGGAACCTGCAGGCATTGACAGATAGGTCCAACTATTGGAACCCGTTGACTTATTAAAATAAGGATCAAGTTCGAGATTATTAGTCACAACTTCGGAATCTGTCTTACAGGGCTTTGGAGGAGTTAGCCCCTCTGAAGCATAACAGTCAGCAAATGTTCCTTCATCTAATAACTCATGAATGTAGCTACCACTGGCATTTTTAGTTAGTCCCTTTGCACCGTACATGAGTAGTTGCCCACCTTTATTCACTGTTATATCCCGTGCATTTGGTGTATTACTTGATGTTGTTGCAATGTTGGAACAGCTAATATTGGGATCACTAATACAAATTGGTGTTGGCGCTAAATCTTTTATTGAAGACTGACTGCCCGTCATGACGATTGTCACTTTATTGTCCGAACTAATAGGATCAGTGGCACTGCCAATCTGCAACATTCCGCCATTAAGCCAGATGGACTGAGCGTAAATAGTCAATGGAGTTCCATTCAGCGTTGAATTGGTTATACAAAGCGCCCCTGTGGTAATTTCAATTGGAGGAAAACTGGACGATTTAGAACTATTACTGGAAGATATTTTGTAAGGGGTCCCACTACTAAGTACGCAACTTCCCGTAGTACCATGCGGGCAAAATGTTTCCAACTCTATTGCATTGGTTAAGTCTGAACAATCGGCATTGGCTGCAAGAGCGCCTATCGGAAAGAGAGTTAATAAAAACAATAAGAAAAGAAAACGATTACTTGCTCCGGACATTATGTAGCTCCTGTTATTTATAATTATACTTTTATTAACACAGCTTAGTTTGGCA
>CBDUHU010000167.1:0-7215 GCA_965366725.1 uncultured Kangiellaceae bacterium | reverse complement strand
TTTTAGCCTGATTTCAACTTCTCTTTGTTGTTCCTGCAGTTGTTCTGCATAGTTGAGATGTTGATTCAATTGGGCCTGAAGATTACTAACTGAAGTCGCCAGCTCATTTACTACGGGTTTCTGCTCAGTTCTAATTGCAATTAATAAGGAGCTCTCCCTTGAAGTAATATCAACCCGCAATCCACTACATTCTTTTTGTAAACGTAATTTCTCTGCAACCAGGTGTGCAAGGCTCTTTTTTGCAACATTGATCACTCCTTCACACTCATGTATTTGCTGGGTAAAAATACGTACATCACTTGCATCGACAAACGCTTCGTTGCTTTCTCTTGTATATGCCCGGAACAAACAAGTTAAGCTTTTGCATTAGAACTACTCCTGACTATATTCTTTAATCAACTTATTGGTTTGTGCTTCATTGATCTTATTCATCAATTTTCTAGCCTCAAACTCATCACGAATAGTTTTTGAAAGAGTCATAGAGCTACTAATAACAAACAGCGTTCCCATCGCTAAAAATAATTTGATAAGAATATCCTCAGGAATCAAGAGTATTCCGACCCCCATCGCTAAAACAGACATTACAAAAGACGCTTTTACAAAAAATAACCATCCCGCACTATTACCCTGTATCGTTTGATTATCCATATTCTTCTCCCGGATGTAATTATTAAGGCTATCACAAACAAGTTTGTAACCTTTTCTGACTCACTGCAATCAATCAAAAAAAAGTCTCATCCGCTAACCTACGTTGTTGCATATAATAATACTTTTGATATCGCTCTAATTAATCGCATAATCTAGTTCGAAAAAGTTGAAGAACGATAGCTGATTCTTTAGATTAATCACGACAAAGAATATTTTTTAGAGCGCCCTCAAGTTCAGGATAAGAAAATTGAAAACCACGCTTCAGTGCTTTTTCAGGTATTACTCTTTGCCCATTAATTAGCAGTTCATCGGCCATTTCACCAATTAAAAATCTCAATATAAAAGGGGGAACAAAAAATATTACCGGACGTCTCAATACTCTTCCAAGAGTTTTGCTAAAGAATTTATTAGTTACCGGGTTAGGCGATACACCATTAATTGCGCCACTAACATCATCATTTTTAACAACAAAAAAGATCATATTGATCAGATCATCAATATGCACCCAGGACATCCATTGATCACCACTACCGATAGGCCCACCTAACCCAAATTGAAATGGAAATAATAAAGAGTCAAGTGGGCCGCCACCACGACCAAGCACTATCCCTGTTCGTAACAAACAGACTCTGACCCCTAGTTGAGATATTTTAAGCGCTTCCTGCTCCCACTGCTTACATAGTTCATGGGAATAGCAGGTAATGCCTTTATCATGTTCATTAACTAATTCATTCCCTCTCAAGCCATAAAATCCAATTGCTGAACCATTAATTAGCAGTGAGGGTTTATATTGGGCGGCCTGTATAAATCGATTTACCGCACTGGTCATTGAGACTCGACTCCGAATAAATTCATCCTTTGATTTTTTATTCCATCGACTCGATGCCAAGGCCTCACCAGCCAGATTTATGATTACGTCAACTCTGGTATCTGCAGAGAGTTCTTCCAGACTAGTTAACAAAGTCACTCGACCTTTAAATAAAGCAGCCGTACTAGAAAAATTTCTAGTTAATATAATCACCCGATGTCCCTGATTAATTAATCGCTGACATAATCTTCTTCCAATAAATCCTGAACCTCCTGTAACTAAATAAGTACGACATTCTTTAGAGTTTTTTTCATCCAGTTTATTTTCGGTTTGACGATCTAAAGTTAGACTACTAATACCGTCCCTCAATGCCCATAAAAAGGCCCCCGTTGCAAACAACAACAAAAGATATGTATATAAGCCATAAGTAACGGATAAAAACTTAGTATCATTAGCATACCAGTGGAATAAAACAGGAATAAGATAAGCTAATATTATCCCGTAGTTTATCGTTAAAACTGTATGTATCACTCTTTCAGAAGGTATCAACTTACGAGTATGATCTTCTACAATAAAATCCCATAAGGTTAGAACAAACTCAATAGCAAGAATTAATATAATCAATAGCGCAAACACGCCATGCCATTCTCCAATAGCCAAGGCCAGAAATAAAATAAAATACAGACTATTACGAACACTATGAATCATTAACTCCACGCTTGCCTCAGGTTTCCATGGAAGCATTGCTTTCAATTCGTGATGATAAAGGGTGTCAAAAGCTCCCATAAGCCCTTGAAGAACAATCAGAATAAAGATTAGGTCAGTCATACTTCTCTCCTTACCGAAATTTCAAATAAAAAAGTGGTATTAGTATTGAAAAAGCAGCAATCAAATTAATTCCAAGGTGAAGGTACATAGAAAACTGAAGAGATATTGTGGTATCCAGAATAAACCAGATAAGTGTTGCAGCAATTATAAAGTTGATTGCCAGGTTTTTATTTCTTTGATAGTTCTCTGCTGTAGTTTTTGATGAACTATATTTAAAGCTGAATGTGAGTAGCGCGAACAGGATCACTCCCCAACTAGCAATAGTAGGCCCAAATAATCGGGTTAACATTTCAATAATCAAATCAACATTTGAGTTGTTACCTTGAGTCAAATTAAAAACCTTATATAATTCCTGATAATAGGTTTGCCATAATTGTTCAGGCCAATCTAAACACAGCGCAATACCACCAATAATATGTAACCATGCCACCAGAAATAACCAGGCATAGCAAATTCCCTCAATCCCATAAAATTTGGTGAGCATTTTCTTTCCAGTAAATTTAAATGTCATTGCACTCTACCCATTAGCAGAATCCCCCAACCTCCATGAGCTTTGGCCATCTTCGCCAGAAATGAAATAAACACGGGCCACCATATAAGATCATTGGCAATAATGGTCAAACCAAATTTTAATGGCAGTGTTTCCTGATAGACTGAAAAACAAAACCCAATTGGCCCAAGGATCTTTCCCAAAAGTCCAAGAATAATATAATGTCTATAGCGAACAGGATCATAGCTAGCCCACCAATATCCTGGCGCATATACCAGAATACACATCCCAACAACCTGCCAAAACACCAGATATTCAGGAGGTTTCATTCCAATCAGGTAGAAATAGCCAGCAGGAAATAGAATAACCAGCGCGCCCCAGATTAAATTATAAATAGCAGCCGCCAGAAACCATCGTCGGTAGAACTGAAAAGATTTATAGTTATCAGGCATCATCTTCATCACTAAAATTGACCGTTGTTTTTGATCTGAAGGTTATTAATTTTAGTTTTTGAAAGTAGCTTTAATATAAGATTGCGACCAGTACGCAAAACAGGATACAGCCACTTTGAGAATTGCCTGGATTTGAACAAGTGATAATTTAACCTATTGAAAAGATTGCTGCGGCTACTAAGCAAACTCAGTATATTAATCGCTTCATCAGCATAGTAGATAACGCCATTAACGATGAGAACCATTCCCTGATCGATATCCAGTCCCTCCTGGGTAATTTTTTGTACTTGATCACAGTCTTCTCTTGCATTCAAAAGTACTAAATTGCCGAAGAATTTTTTAATTCTCACCAAATTACAGTAGAAGTTACACATTGGACATTCCTTGTCATAAATAAGGTAAATCGTTTTATCACTCACTGACACTAATCTCCATATTATTCTGGTTATTGAAATACCATCTATCTAAAAGATAGTTCATCAGACAAATACTCTTGTAAATAAAGATTATTGACTCTTACTTTTATACAACCTACTAGTGTTAACAGAAATTCTGGCAACACTTATTCAAATAGTGATATCATAATACAAGTTAATAAATTAGGTAATTAACTAATTAGTTAAATATATAACACTATGAACTCAACTTTTCAAGCATTATCATCAACTATTCGTAGGCAGATACTCGCTTACCTTTCAAAAACCAGCTTAACTGCTGGCGAAATATCTGATCGCTTTGAAATCAGTAAGCCTGCTCTATCAAAGCACCTTAATATATTGCTGCATGCGGGACTGATTACCAGTGAGAAGCAGGGACAATATGTCCACTACTCTCTCGCTAAAGACAACCTGTTTGCCTCAATGAATGACTTTTTAGTTGATTTTTGTCCTGAAGGAAAGCCACTAAAACTTGAGAGTGCTGAAATTAAGAAGAAACGAAGTGAGTAAACCTGCTTAATTGGCTTACCAATGATATAACTACTGCAAGATCATATACCTATGAAGTTTAAGTGCCCATATTGCCAGACAAAATCCATTACAATATATCAGAAGTTATTAGCGACTTTTGACTATTCGCGTCAATGCAGTCACTGTGAAGGTCAGTGGCATACCTCCATAATAAAATTTTTATGGATAGTGCCTTGCCTGTTTATTATCCAACAAAATAAACTGACTTTTACTGGCATCGGTGTTACTCCAGTAAAAGTTGGAATCAGTATTATTATTTATCTTTTGTTACTGCTCGTACTGACGCCGATAAAAAGGATCCACCGCTAATATTAACCAGCCCCCAAATAGTCCAGCTGTCGCCACGCTTCGTAGCTGATGATTGCAACAGCATTAGACAAATTTAAGCTACGGTTGTCTTCCATCATCGGGATCCTTACTTTTCTTTCATCAGGAATAGACTGCATTACTTCTTCAGATAGTCCGTGGGTTTCAGCGCCAAAAAGAAGCACATCACCTTGTTGGTAAGATAGCTGGCTATGAGAGAGTGTTCCTTTAGTTGTACAGGCAATGATTCTATGGCCTGACATGCTTTTTGAAAACTCAGCATAGTTTTTATGTCGAGTGGTATTCTCAATATCTCGATAATCAAGCCCGGCTCTGCGTACTTTTTTTTCATCAAGATCAAAACCAAGTGGCTCAATTAAATGTAGCTTACAGCCATTATTGGAAGCCAAACGCATAATATTGCCAGTATTTGGTGCTATACGAGGCTCAAAGAGCGCAATATGAAACATGGGTACCAACTTGAAGAATCAATAATTGGGGAAGTGTACGCGGAGCTTGTTGGTCGGTCAACAGCCACTTAATAACCAAATTTGTCAGGCATTTTAATCGCCCGACAATTGTTACAACAATCAATCACCTTCGACTTTCATTGCTCGAGTGAATAACTCTCTGGCAGCTTCTTTGGGATCTTGATCACAGTAGAGTATATTATAAATAGCCTGACAAATGGGCATATCAACATTGCGTGCCTGGGCCAGATGGTAGACTTCTTTGGTATTTCTGACTCCCTCAACAACTTGTCCTATTTCTCTCGCAGCCTCTTCTACTGTAGCGCCTTTACCAAGCGCCATACCAAACCGCCGATTACGGGACTGATTATCGGTACAAGTCAGAACCAGATCACCAAGCCCGGCCATACCGGTAAAAGTTTCAGGTCGACCACCCAGCTTTTCACCCATCCGCATCATTTCAGCAAGGCCACGTGTTATTAAGGCTGTACGTGCATTGGCACCAAATCCAAGACCATCGGCAATTCCTGCTCCAATTGCAACAATATTTTTTAATGCGCCTCCAAACTGGACGCCTCTTAAGTCTGAACTTAGATAAACTCTAAATACTTCATTAACCAGCCTTTTAGTCAAATCCGATGTAAATTGCCCATCATCAGCAGCCAGAGTAATGGCTGTTGGAGAGCCTATCGCCAATTCTTTTGCAAAAGTTGGCCCTGACAATACCGCTTTGGGACAGTCACGACCAAACACTTCAACCACCCGATTATCCAGAAAATCACTGCTTTCGGGCTCCAACCCTTTACATGCCCAAACAATTCTAACCTGCTCATCAACGAGAGGCTTTAGCCTCTTTAAGGTGTCAGAAAAAGCATAACTCGGTGTAACAATGAGTATATCTTTGGCATTTTGAACAGTTTTTTTAAAGTCGGCGCTAACTTTGAGATTGTCAGGTAAAGGCGCATCGGGCAAGTATCGCTGATTGATTCTGTCACTTTCAAGAAGCGACATCTGTTGAGGGTCTCTTCCCCAGAGGCAGACATTATTATCATTTCTGGCAAGTAGAATCGCTAAAGCAGTACCGAACGAACCTGCGCCCAGTACTGCAATTGGATTATGTTTTATATCAGGCATCAATCAATGATTATTGTACAGTCTCAGAACCTGAATTCTCAGGAGCTGCATTCTCAGCTTCTGCTTGTGCTTGTGCTTGTTGCATTCTTTCCATATACAAGCCCATGAAATTAACTGGTGCTAGTTGAATAGAAGGAAAGCCTGTTTTACCGATCATACTTGAAATAACTTCTCGTACGTATGGATAAAGCGCTTCTGGTCCAGCCGCACCCAACAATTGGTGAGTCTGCTGATCATTAAATCCGTTAATAAAAAACAAACCTGCCTGATGGACTTCAGCTAAAAATGCTGTTTTACCTTCTATTTCAGCACTTAAGGTAACACTTAGCACAACTTCATAATGGTTATCAGCAACTTTACGCGACTTGCTATTCATTTCCATTTTAACTTCAGGTTTGTACTCAACATTGAACATTTCAGGTAAGTTAGGTGCTTCAAATGAAATGTCTTTAACATAAATTTTTTGAATTGCAAATTGTGCTTGCTGCTGTTTTTGTTCTTCGTTTGCCGCAACTTCTGCATTTGTATCTGCTTGATCAGTCATAATTTCTCTCTTATTTCATATTATTTAATTTTTAATATTAAAGTATTTTAAGCCGTTATTTAACGACTGGCAGGTTATCCCCAACCCAGGACGACATTCCCCCAGCTAGCTTATGAAGCTCCTCGATACCTGATTTCTTTAAGATATCACATGCACCGTTAACCTGAATGCCGTTGGCACAGACCATAATAATGGGTCTACCTTGATATTTTTCAAGGTCTTTCGCATTTTCTTTTATTTTGCTCATCGGAATATTCACTGCACCTTGAATATGCCCTTTGCTAAAGTCAGCTTGACCACGAATATCCACAACTACCGCATCTTCTCGATTAACCAGATTGGTTAAAATCTGTGTTGTAATTGATTTTGGCCCATTCGCCATATGTTTAATTTGAACGGTCAACAAAATAATGGCTACCAGAATCCAGGCGCCAGAAAGCTGCCAGTTGGTCATTGCAAATTGATAAAATTCAGTCATAACACGCCTTTCTAAGTGACTTAGTCTTAATTTGCCAACACAATGAGCAAATCTCGTACAAGTCGACAATATTTAACCCGGTAAACGAG
>CBDUHU010000166.1:0-7218 GCA_965366725.1 uncultured Kangiellaceae bacterium | reverse complement strand
CCTTTGCTATGCGGGTTCCGCAACCGTTTATTGATAAAATGCGGATAGCCGACCCCAACGACCCACTTTTGCTACAGGTACTTTCGCAAATGGACGAGCGATTGAGTGTTGAAGGTTACAGCAGCGATCCCCTGGCGGAAAATGGCAGTAGCACTCCCGGTTTGCTGCACAAATATCAAGCTCGAGTTTTATTAATTCTTAGCTCTGCCTGTGCGGTTAATTGCCGTTACTGTTTTCGCCGCCATTTTCCTTACCAGGATGAAGTTGCGACCGGAAAACAGTTAGCAGACTCGCTCAATTATATTAAAAACAATAGTGAAATTACTGAAGTCATATTAAGTGGAGGCGATCCATTGATAGTAAGTGATAACTATATTGAACAATTGTTATCCCAACTAGAATCAATTCCACACTTAAAACGACTTAGAATACACACCCGACTACCCATTGTTATTCCTCAGAGAATTACTGCAAAGTTCTGCCAATTACTACAGGCTAGTCGTTTGAGCACCAGCATCGTATTCCATATCAATCACCCAAATGAAATTGACTCTCTTTTGCACTCCCATTTAAAACCACTAATCGAAAGTGATGTGCAACTATTAAATCAAAGTGTATTGTTGGGTAATATTAACGACCAAATTGGCACATTATGCCAATTGAGTGAAACGCTTTTTTCCGTTGGGATCTTACCCTATTATATTCACCTGCTAGATAAGGTTGCTGGTGCTGCACATTTTGCGATTGATGAAAGTCATGCGATTCAATTGATCAGCCAGATGCGAGATCGCTTACCCGGTTATCTGGTTCCCAGACTTGCCAGGGAAGAAGCAGGCAAAGCAGCCAAAACTGTGATTGGGTGAGCCGGTTGTCGCAGATTATTGGCTCTTCGCCTTAAATTGCTTTACTTAACTCACTTAACAATAGATATAAGAAAAAGACTTAGCGTAACTCTGTGTTGAATTGAGATAGGAAGTAATCAACACTAGACAGCTAAATAAACAACTTAACTATCAAGGTCATTTTGTCAAAACTATGTAATTATTTTTCACTATTGATTGGGAATTCACGACGCTAAGCCTGTGAGTTTAAAGCATAATCTTATTTTTGTACTAAACTCATATATAATTAATTCTGTTGATAATCAGCTGTTACTTTAACTCAAAAACAGGCTTATTCAGATCAGGTCTCTTGCTCAGCGTATAAATGAGTGATCGTCTATCCCTGATTAAATTGAGCTATTTAGGTGATTTTCCAGCTTATATCATGTACATTGCAGGAGAAACAATGCAACAAGTATTCGATTTAACCATTAGATTCAATATGTTAGGGAAGTAGTGATGAAACAAGGAAGCTCAGGTTTAACACTCAGAGAGCCGCAACTGACCCAGATCACAGCATTTGAGTTAACTCCTAAGAAAGTAAACCTATGGGTAAATAATTTACCAATAGCCAATCTTGGAGACAGCTCTAAGAGCACATATCGCTTACTGGTTGATATCAACCAGGCTGAAATCGAACCTGATAAAAGACTTGCGATGTTGAGCACAATAGAGCCCGTAGCCCTGGAACTGGTTATAGCGTTAGAAAAACAGTTTATTAATAATCATATTGCCTTAACTGAAAAACAGAAGAAGATTGCCGCTCTGATCCAGGCAATACAAACTGAAATATCGATTGGATACCATACCATCGTCGAGTCAATTGTTAACACCCAGATAAAGCGTTCGCATAAAAAGATATTGTCTACAGCACTCACTATGGCAATGAAGTACCATGGTCTGGTGATGCTCAGGTGTTACCAACTTTATACTTCAATTCCTCGCAGAATCTGGCGCGAAGTCTATTGTTTATATCAATTAGCTAGAGAGTATGAGGTTGAGAACCAGTCGCTTAACAACGATGAAACTCATAAAATGGATACCTGTCACAATTATTTTATGCGAATTCTGTTGCTGAGCATCGCCAATCCCTACCAGCTTAGGCAGCAAGATATTCAACTACTTTGGGAGTTGTTACCGGAACTCAGCGAACAGGCAACACTGATGACACATGCTTTTAACAAGCAACATTTTGTTGTTTCTCTTAGTTCTTCTTCACCACCCGTTCATAAATCTTTGCAACCACCACATGAGCAGGGAAATCACTTAAAACTAACTGCGGTAGAATTAGTAGAGCAGCTTAAACAGATGCTGGTATCGCTCAAAAAATCTAGTCAACTTAGTATGCGAAAAACCATGTTACTCAGGCATCTTATCCAATGCTGGAGTCATGGAGCCCACCGTTCATTTGCTCGTTCCTCTTGTACAGAGCACTTGGAAATCAGCATCGGGCTTGGTGCGACACATTATCAATTAAGCCAACTACCCAACGGCTCGGAAGGGCTTAGTGACGATAACGATAGTACTATTGAAGTTATGGAAGGTAGTCTGAAAAACGCCACTTTACTTGATGTCAGTGAGGAGATATCAACTGGAACCAGTAATAGCACTGATTATCTGAGTTCTACAGAAGTGGACAATCAGGATGTCTGGGCAAAACTCTACCGTCCTGGACAAGTGATGAAGGAAGCTCTTAGCGAGATAGAATCCAAAAATAGAAGCAGGGACTCCATTGTAAAAGAAAGTTATCGACTACAAGAAGTTGATCTGATCAATATGAGCCCGGGTGGTTACTGTATACAGATGAGTTGTGATGCTTTACCTAAGCATTCACAAACAGGCGAAATTTTAGGTTTTCTGGAAAATACTCACGGTAAAACAAAGCACTGGAGTATCGGCGTAGTCAGATGGGTCAGACGACAGGCTAAAGGCAGCATTGTCAACATGGGTATCCAACTACTGGCACCGGGAGCCATCCCAATCAATATTCAGCTACGCAACAGTAAGAGTGATAGTAATGATTTTCAGAGGGCGTTGCTGTTGCCAGCTCTCACTGGTGTTGGTCAACCTGCAACTCTGATTACAAATCCTTTATCTTTTGCGTTAAACAGTAAGGTCAGAATTATCGAGCATGGACTGGAATATGATGCACGGCTTTCAAAGGAAGTGAGTTCATCAAGCAGCTTTAAGCAGTTTCATTTTGAAAAACTGGATAGAGGAAAATTACTGCCTCAGGGACCAGACAAGAAACCAACGTCTGAACCACCCGAACTTGAAGGTATTTGGGATTTAATTTAACCGGACAGATGTTAGACAGTTTGACAGACTTCATTTAGAACTCTAAAGCCAATAATTGACAGAGTTCTCTTTTGTGTTTGTTAATTCTCAGCTACAATTCAATTATGAAATCCCATTCGGACTTTAGCCACTGATGAGCGCAAAAATAAAAACAATACATTTGCTTTTGCTGGAATCCTCCTCCAATCAGGCGGAAGTAATTATTAACTCTCTGCGTAATCGCGGATACGCAGTTCGTGCCACTCAGGTGCTAACGCCAGAAGAATTATCTCAAGCATTGGAACGAGGCGTTTCAGATTTACTTCTTGCAGATACAGAGCATCCGGATCTCTCTCCCAAAGCAGCGATTGAACAGATAGCCACTTTTGGTCGCGATATTCCCTGCATCGTTTCTTTTCGACAATATGACAGCAACAAGCTTATCGAAGCTTTAAGTTTTGGTGCGGTTGACGGCACTGTTCGTGACAATCTCCAGCTGACCTGTTTAAAAATTGAAAAAGAACTGGCTAATCTTGAGGTCAGACGCAGCAGAATGCAAACTGAGTTAGCACTCAAAGCGACCGAAAAAAGATGCACACTTCTACTTAATAATTCCCAGGATGCCATTGCTTATGTACATGAAGGCATGCACGTATATGCTAATAATGCTTATCTTGAATTATTTGATTATAGTGATCACGATGAATTAATGTGCGTTCCGGCATTGGATATGATTGATCGCGAAAGCCAGGGCGAATTTCGTCAATATTTAAAAGAAATGTCCGGGACAAGTGATCAGCAAAGCTTCAGCTTTGTTGGCACCAAGTCAGATATGACCCAATTTGACGCGATAATGACACTTTCTGCGGCAAATTTTGATGACGAGGTCTGTACTCAGCTATTAATTCGTCCGGCGGCAGATACAGCCGAGTTAGAAGAGAAACTAAAAGAGTTGAGCGCTCAGGATACATTGACCGATTTATACAACCGAAATTACTTCAACGAACAACTTCAACAGGCAATTGAAAATGCCAGCGAAAAAGGCACTACCTACAATGTCATTTATATAGAATATGATCAATATTCAAAGGTACTTAGTGAGTATGGCATTGCCGGCGTTGATCAGATCACTCAGGATTGCGCGAGATGGCTGTCCGATAATGTTCCTGAGGATTATTTGCTAGCTCGTATTGGCGATCACTCCTTCAGCCTCTTGCTTTCAGACAATTCAGCACAAAAAGCGCGAGATTTGGCCGCTAAATTATGTGAAATGGTCAACAATCACCTATTTGATATTGAAGGACATACTGTAAAGCTAACCTTTAGTATCGGTATCTGCCCGATTGGTGATAGTTACAACAATGCCGCACAAGTTCTCTCAGATGCACATAGTGCTTCCAATCGAGTTGAGGGTGGCAATAACTACAAAGTATTCAATAAGGCTGTTCAGGTTGCGGCAACAGACATGGATGCTGAAATTCTTGATAAGGTTCAGGAAGCAATTGAGTCAGGTAGAATTGAGCTATTATTCCAACCAATTGTTAAGTTACACGGCGAAGAAAAACCACTTTATCAGGTATTACTCAGAATCAAAGATGCAGAAGGAAATTCTCTCGACGCATCCAAGGTCTTTCCGGTAGCAAAAGCTGCAGGTTTAGGGGAGAAGCTGGACCGCTGGATTATAAAACAATCGCTAAGAGCTATTGCTGTGCACAAAGTTGATAAAAGCACTCAGCTCTTTGTAAGCTTGAGTGGTGTTTCATTAATTGATAAAACCTTAGTTGATTTTATTGAGAAAACATTTAGCGCCAGTGGACTTAAAAAAGAAAATGTTGTTTTTCAAATTGAAGAGAGTGATGCCACTAATCATTTGAAAAGAGTGATTGCGCTTTGTGCAAACCTCAAACAAAGAGGCTATTTCCTCTGTCTGGCAGGATTTGGCGCAGATCCGGAACAAAAAGTTCTCGTGGATCAACTCGATGTCGACTTTGTCAAAATAGCCGATGAAAAAGCACAAAGAATTCATACGACACCAGAATCAGCTGAGCAGGTTCAGGTGCTGTTAGACGAAATTCATCAAAGAGATAAGTTAAGTATTATTCCAAGAGTCGAGGAAGCTGCAATGCTGGCAGCACTCTGGCCAATGAATGTAAAATATATTCAAGGGTTTTATCTGCAAAGACCAAGTGAAAAAATGAATTATGATTTTTCATCAAGCGGATTTTAAATAACCTCTGAACAGGAAAATACTCAGTAACTTTCCCGCCAGCCAAAGATATCAACTAACCGATTCAACGTAGTCTGGTTCATAATGCCATTAGATTGAAGCTGAACTTTTGGTTTTGCCCGATAAGCCAGATTAAAGCCAGCAGCTTCCATCATTAATAAGTCATTGGCACCGTCGCCAATTGCCATTACCTGTTGAGGGGTAATGGCCAGCTCTTCACATAGCTCTAATAAAAAAATTTGCTTTGCTTTAGCATCAACAATACTTCCAGATACCTTTCCTGTTAGCTTCCAGTTCATTTGCTTTAACTTTATATAAATCTAAATCGACCTTTAGTTTCCCGACAAATGGGGTGAAACCACCTGAAACAATTGCACTCACACAGCCATTCTTTTTAGCATAATTAACCAATTCAACCACCCCTTTTGAAAGAGGTAGCTTTGCAGCAATCAGATCAATCGCCGATTGTTCCAAACCTTTTAAACAGGCTACCCTTGATATCAGACTTTCAGAAAAATCCAACTCACCGCGCATTGCTGCTTCGGTAACTCTGGATACTTCCTCTCCAACATTATGATAGTTAGCCAGTTCATCGATCACTTCAATTTCAATAAAAGTGGAATCCATATCAAACAACAATAACCTGGGTGGTTCTACAACCTTCTCTGGCCACAACAGATAATCAAAATGTGACTCAGTTAGCTGTTTCTTGAGGGTTAACAAAGAAGAATAGTCAGCATAGACAGACCAATAAAAAGTGGCTGATTTTTGCTCAACATAAAAACTAAATTTTTGTTCTGATAAAGCAAAAAGTTCTAATAAGTTTTTTACTTGAATATCAAAGCATGACTCGCTAAACAAAGTTAATAGACTCTGTTCTCCAGTTTGCAAATCACTTGCTTTTAGCTGAGCTTGCTGAACTTGATAGAATTGATTCAATTGAATTGGTGGAGCCATAGATCGGTCTTATTCAGTCTAATAAAACACCTATTGTAACGGAACTCAATTACCAAGGCATTAGATTATCAATCTAGATACTGATAATTTTGGGTTATAAAATGAATAAACTTTGCCAACTCTCTACAACTTCTATCATTTCATCTGCGCCACTTCAGACACTTGATTTACACTTATCAAAGTTAATTGCTACAATGGAGCAATGAATGAACCTGATAAAAACACTCAACAATGTAAACCACCAAAGTTATTACGTGGATTATTTTCAACAATCCTGTTAATAACTTCCGTAATACTTGCTTCAGCCTGGTTTATCATTAATTATCAGGTCGAACAACTTGTTGCCATTCGAACTTCTGAATATGCCCATAGTATTGCTCAAGTCGCAGCAAATTCATCGGCAGAAGCACTATTATCAAAAGATACTGAACAGCTTGCAATGTTAGTCAAAAACGTTGCAAGAGACCCCTATATAAGAAGTGCCACCGTATATGCTGAAGACGGACAAATAGTTGTACAATTTCCGCTGCCCGATACGACCCCGTCAATTGAGCAAGAAAAATCATCCTCACAACCTTTAACTCCAAAGGCAGGTACGCAACAGACCCCAACAAACAATACGACTTCCTCTTCTCAGACAAAAACTTACTTACAAACAGTGAATGATATTCCTTTTGTCGAAAAAATAACCTTTGAGGAAGTGACCAGAGGATGGTTCAAAGTGACCTTAAACCGAAAGCTTCTCGAAAGCAGTTTTCGACAGTCACTAAAACGCTCAATACAGGTTATTATCGTCATTAGTGTTATTCTGATTATCATATTATTTATCGTTCTTATGCGTTTTGACGGCCGGGTTAAGTCTCTGGTTAACCATAA
>CBDUHU010000165.1:0-7231 GCA_965366725.1 uncultured Kangiellaceae bacterium | reverse complement strand
TATCTTCAACATTACTATCTATAACCAATGCGGCTAATCTACTCTTATGCAAAAGGCCTCCTTGTATAACAAATACCAAATTTCGGCGCTTGATTAAGTCGCTAACAGTGAGGGTACCACAAATTAAATTGAAAAATCTGATGATCGGGTAGGCGCATCACAAGCCTTGCGTAGATTGGCTTGGCTTAACGACTTATAAATCGATTGGCAAAAGAATACAGACTAAAAAACAAAACCAACAGCGGTTAACAAGTCTGTATCCATTTAATATATTGGGTGAGTCAGGTAGTAAAAGGCAGGGTAATCGCTACTTTATTAATGACTACCCAACCTGGCAGATTAGTCAATAGTTGATAAAAGCTGGTAGCACCCCTTCTGCAGCCAGTTGCATGGTTTTATCATCTCTTTCATGGGCAGTTGTTACAACAATCAGATCAAGCTCATCAATCAAAATGATATATTGACCGCCGCCGCCTTGAGCCGATTGGGTGAAGTACTTTTTATTTCCGGCTTGCATATCCGCCTGCCAAAAATAATAGCCATAACCAGGGTTAGAGACATTATCTCCGGTAAAGAAAATATCATCTTCGCCAAGGCTGACAATTCTATTGGTTGCTTTGCCAATAAACGATTTTGCAACCAGTTGTTCGCCATTCCATTGACCCCCGTTCATTATCAAAATCCCCCACTTGAGCATATTGCGTGATGTCATAGCCGAAGAATAAGGAGCCATTGGTAATCCGCTCGCGTCATCCTTCCATTCATAATCAGCGATCCCCATCTTATCCAAAAGTTCTTTTTTGATAAATTCCTTTGCGCTACCAGGAACTACGGCATCAAGTACTTGCATTACAAGCATCGGATCGGTATTGGTATAGTTAAACGATTGAGATTCAGGTGAAATCGGCGGACTATTTTCAAGAAACGTTTGTACTTGCCCCTGGCCTTTTAGCTGCTCCGGATTCTTTTTGAATTGTTTGATTTGATCCCGACTGATATTCATACCAGATTGCATGGTTAACGCTTGGTGTAAAGTAATGGTCTCTGCGCCTTCAACCAACTTGGTTTGGTCCAGATTTTTAAGAAAGCTCACCACAGGCTTTTCCAGGTCGGCCATGCTCAGGTAGCCCATTTGCATTGCTCGGCCAAGCGCTAAACTCACATAGGATTTAGTAGAAGACGCTTGCATATGGGGTAAATCAACACGACCCCGCAAATAATATGATTCAAACAAGAGCTTGCCGTTTTGAGCAATAAGTAAGCTGTCAATCAGACCATATTTTTTGTTGGCGATGGCTTTAGCTAACTTAACAATAGACTCTTTATTCCCCCCATCAACGCCTAACTCTCCAACGCTAATTGCATCTTCTCTTTTTCCTGGCGTTGTATCTATGTAAGGTTTTTTTAGATAGGGCATATCCCAAAATGAAACCTTAGCATCTGCGGTTGAGACTTCCGGCGCAAGGCTGTCGGTTAACATAGCGGTTTTATCAGCATCTTTTACAGTTTGCGCCGATACAAAGCCAGCCGCCCCACTTAATAAAGCAATGGCGATTAAGCTTTGTAGTTTAGTTTTTAAATTTGAATTTAGATTATTTTTCATAGTTTTTCCTTTGCATTTTTAACAATAATTACTTCAATAAACTCTGTGCATTTATTCCAAATATAGACCTTCAATAACAGCTAATTTGCGCTCACTGTTTATTCGCTTTCGGTTGTAAGTTTGCTAGCCATTTCACGCTACGCACCCCCAACATGGGGAACGAATCACTATGGCCAGACGATTCAATTACTAGCTGATGGATGGATGATAAACTCTGATATTTTGCTGATTTAAGTCGGGAGATAAAATCATCGATATGTTTGCTCAATTCCTTCTCCAGCTCGCCGTATGATATTAAAACATTGATCCCCGCCCCTTTATTTTTTAGCGCTGGACTTTGTTGAGAAAAAAGATAATCGGCATCGTTCCAAATACTAGGGCTACCCAGGATATAGTTGTTAAATGTATCGGGCTGGGTCAGTAATGCGTATGTTCCAAACAGGCCCCCAAGTGAAAATCCGAAATAAGTGCGATTGTCTGGATCAGTTCGATAGCCGCTTTCTATGAATTTGAAGACATCATTGCGAATAAAATCTAAGTGATGACTTGCCCGACCAAATTGATATTTGGCTTGCTTTTCTGGGTCTGTAGATTTTTTTATTGAATAATCGCTAAATCGACTGACATAGGGACCTACCTGCTCAATGAGTTCCGTTTCAGCGTCCTTTTGCCAGGAGATCCCGACTAAGATCACATCTTCCAGGATAAAATTGGTGGCAGAAGATAACAGTTCGATATGCCACACGGCATCAGTAAAATAAACCACCGGATAGTTTTTATCTTTGTTTTCATGATATTTTTCAGGCAGTTTGATAAACAGTTCATATTGTTTATTCGTATCAGAATCTTTGATCGGAATAACTTGTATTCCAGGCATTGAGTATAATTTTTGTGGACTTGCGTTAAGATTTACAAAAGGCAACAACATTAAAATAAGCAGAATCAAACGATGTCTCATATTTATCTCACTCTATTAGGCATTCACATAATTAATTAGAAAATTGAATTTATGCCAATCGAAATAAAAATACATGATGTTCTACTGACGTCTTGCTGATTTCTTACTGATTTCTTACTGACGTAAAAATATTCTATAATTATCAACCAGTTACAAATTTCATTACCATCCCCGCTTGTGGTAAGATACTTGACATTGTTTAGGCTTAAGCTTGATTATCAGCGCTTTTTCTGGTGATAATTTCAGCGAAACAGTTTAGAAATTGCCTTTTAGGGATCACCATTTAGCAACCTCAGGTTAGGGATCAGAGATAATATGTCAGCTCAATATTGGATAGGTGGTTTCTTTATCGATTTATCCAGAAACCAGATTACTCAAAATAACCAGTCTCAAACACTTGCACCCAAAGCTTTGGCGGTTTTAACCCATCTGGCCGAAAATCAAGGCAAGGTCGTTAGCCAGGACGCCCTGTTAACTAAAGTTTGGCAAGACACCGCGGTATCCCCTAATACCCTGCAAAAAAGTATCGCTCAATTAAGAAAAGCGCTTGGCGACAACGGCAGTATTTATATCAAGACCCATGCAAAACAGGGATACAGTCTGGAATGTGATGTTCGCTGGCAAGATAATATCCAATCGGCTAGCGCTGAGGAGACCGACGTCCACAACACCAGCAATGATAACCTCGGCTTAAGCCTGCAAGCAACGCAACCAGAACCGCAGCGTTCTACTTTAAAACTGGCTTCTATTATCACCGGACTAATAATTGGAGTGATTATTGCCTATCAGAGCCTGGCGCCAGAGCAAACTTCACAATTAACCTTTGATGGCCTGCGTATGCTGACCGCCACTGACGATAAAGAATTTGATGCTAGCTACACGCCAGACGGTAAATATATTGTTTTCCATCGTTATCTGGATAAACAGTGCGTTAATAAAATATGGGCCAAAGATATAGCCACCCAAAAAGAGATCCAGTTAACCAAAGACTGGGGCGCTTACGGCCGTCATAGTTTTTCTAAAGATGGCAAGCAGATGATATTTTTGTCAATGGAAGCTTGTAATAAACCCACTATCCAAAAAGATTGCTATGACCTGGTCAGTCTTGACTTTGAAGAAGCGCTACAAAGTCCTAAGCAGCCACGTGTCATGTTGCAATGTAAGAGCACGATAATAAAGAAGCCTATCTGGTATCACGATGACAAGATTGTACTAAAGCAAAAGCATTCAGATCGCTGGAAGTTAATCAGCTATTCAATCAGTGATAATAAGAGCAGCGATCTCTACGAGCTTAGCGAGGGTAATTTAATTGATTTTGCCTATTCGGAAAAACGAAATCTTATTGCAGTGATCAGGATTCAGGCTGACGAACAGTACTATATTGATATGCTCAGACCCGATGGGCGTATTGTATCCAGTCATCCGATAGAGCGACCGCTAGAAATACCCAAATTCCGGCCGCTCTATCCAAATTTTGCACCTTCGCAGGATCAA
This sequence comes from uncultured Kangiellaceae bacterium, assembly GCA_965366725.1. Lineage (GTDB taxonomy): Bacteria > Pseudomonadota > Gammaproteobacteria > Enterobacterales > Kangiellaceae > Aliikangiella. Next base: position 3,176 of record CBDUHU010000165.1, on the reverse strand, counting down.
CTGATTTTTAGCACCGGTAGGCAACTATTTACCCTCTCCTTTGAAGGTAAAATTGGCAAAATTAGCTCGCCGTTTTCTGAAAGCATGCAGCAGCCTGAGTTTCATCCTGATGGCAAAAAATTACTGATGATAAAAGGGCCATATGACAGCGATATTGTTAAGCTTGGTTTAAATCAGCTGAGTGAAGTAACCGATTTAATTCAATCTAATCAACCGCAAGCAAATCAGTCTGAATCAGCGCAAACCGAACATCAGCAGACTAACCTGGCTGAAACCTATACCAGCCTAGAACGAACCAATGTCGGTGAAAGTGATGCTATTTTTCAGCCCAAGGGTGAAACAATTGCATTCTGGTCTGAGCGTTCAGGAGAGTCGCAAATTTGGATAACCGATGAAAATGGTCCCAAACAGATTAGCCATTTTCCAATGGACAGCTATATTCGAGGCTTCGATTGGGCCGCAGACGGTCAAAGCCTCTTAGTTAATGCCGACGGTGTCCTTACTCAGGTTCATCTGGACGCAAGTCAAAAATCCTTTACTTTACAATACCCGGTTATCCGTCTTTACCAATGGGATAGTGAAAACAACAGCACATTGCTACTTATTCGTATCAATGGAATAAATAAATTTGTTGAGTACAATTTAGACAGCTCAGAAATGCTAGAGCCAACAGATAAATTCGTTATTTGGGCGCAAAAAACTGACGACGGCCGCTTGATCTATAAAGATCACCTGGATCAATTCTGGCAACCGGGTGCCGTTGAAGATCAGAAAATCACCCAATTAGATAAGCTGGGCAATAAGTCCAAATCCTTTGTGCTAAATAATAATGTGATCTACGCCATCAACAAAGAAAACAAGCTGTGGTCCTATGACCTTAATAGTGAGTCGCTTAAAATCCTCGGAGATGTTGATAAAAGTGTTGATTACTTAACTGATGTAGATCAGAGCCATATTTTGATGTCGATCCAGGTAGCTGCGAAAAAAGAAGTGGTTGAACTTTCTATTAGTGAGTAGTGCAATCAACCTCTATCAAGGGGTTAGAGTCGCTGGTTTTCATAAGCAGACAGTCTGTTAAAGATTTTTTGTTGGTTTTTTGAGTTTAGCAGGAGTGATCTTGGGTACGCTTATGTACGTTAAAGGTCAACCTGGAGATTTTGAGACGGTTTTAAAAGCGACTCTTATATTTCAATTGTTGGCTAATAATCCTCAAATGATTCCCTTGCTCTTTACCGGATTAATATTAACCTAAGTCGCTATATTAGTACGCCCATATCAACACGTCGCTAAGTTCGAACAACTAAAAATCTATGGTCTGGTCTGCTTCACAGGATTTATCATCAGCTTAGGTTTATTGTGGATTATAGAGCTACCAATAAAATCGGCAACTTTTGCCAGTTATTCACTCTTTAACCTTTTCCTTTTGTCCTTTTTACCCTTTATGATTGCACCTTTCAATGTTGCAAAAAACCGACATCGATAAAGCGCTAACTGGATATTTAACAGATAATTTTATGTAGCGAGAACCTGTTCCTACTTAAACTACCTAATAGTGTCTTTCTTACATAAACAATCAACGTTCACTGGCACAAAATACGAATATTGTTGATTGACATCCAATAAGTAGAAACCACCTATGAAATTCTAAGCAACTATTTTGGCTGGGTGTCATTTAATTTTCTTATTAGAATTTTTTTACTGGAGGTTTAGAATCTGTAGGCGATAAAATTACCAATTACTACAAAAGAAATAACCCTGCACTGGTAAAACGACCGTTAGTAAGTTTATTTCTGGCTAGTGCGTGTACATTTTGATATTGTTAGAAATTACTTTTCTATAAAACCATAAAAAAGAACAAAAGTATATGGGGTCCCTAAAACAAATTGTAACCTATGCCATTTGGACAGTAGTGGCCATTTTACTTGGCATTGGTTATATGCGAATTATTTTAGGGCCAAACGAAATCACTTCGGAAGGCCTATGGTATCTGGTTCATATATTTTTTGATTTTGGCTTACTTTATATTGGAACAACAATAGGGCTTATAATCTCAATTTTATTTACATTGTTAAATATTTTTTATCTAAAAAAGAAGCTAAAAAATAACATCCAGGCAACAGGCATTCGATTCCTGTTTCTTTTGGTTATTACAGTGCTTGTAGGATTCATACATTATATCTTGGAAAAAGTTATTGATGTGATTTAGAAAAGGAAGTTATTTAAAAAACACAAGGCATAATTAGGCATATGAAAATAACTTTTATCATACTACTATATATCCTGCTGCATAACCTTTGTAATGCACAGGTAGATTACAGTAGAAGCTGGGCTAGTTATGGTTGGGAGTACAGTGGTAGAAATGATTCAATCATTGATATCACAACAAAAAACATCCATAAAAAAGACTTATCGTATGTATTAAAAAGCGATTATCGTAATTATAACGCAAAAGAAAATATCTATTTACATACTACAAATAAGAACAAAGGAATTCAGGCCTCTAATGAAGCATATATAGACCCCAAGGAAGTTAGCTGGCATAAATTGAACCCAACAGATTTAAAAAACACTGTTATTACTCAATTAAAATTAAACTCTGATAACATAGAGTTTAGTATACAGAAAGAACTGTCAAATGCATTTAATGAAACTATATTAGTTTTAGCTGAAACTGAAAAAGGAGCTTCAGAAGAAGATTATGGCTTAACAAGTCATATTTTAATTGTCAACTCAGCAACAGGTAAGATTAAAAACTATTTTTCTGAAAGCTCAGAATCTAATGGATGGGTCTCAGACGCTATATTTATTGATAATATTAACATAGACACAACAAGCCACCAATTAAGTGCAACTAAAAAGGCTTTTGGCGTTCTTGTAAAGTTTAGAAACATGTCACAATCAAATCCCTATAATCAAGAAATTATTTCATTATTTACAAAAGAAAAAAGCAGTATCAAAAAGCTACTCGATACATATACTATTTATGAAAGTGAGGGAGTAGTTAATGTCAACAGCTGTTATTCAGACTATAAAAAGACTGCTAGCAGACTAAATGCAAGTAATATTTTGACCAATGGGTATTACGACATTTTAGTTACAAACACGATTACCCAAGAAACATATAATGAAGATAAAAAAGGAGAATGTAACCCTACAGCAAAAGAAATTAATACAGA